>NZ_AZSV01000035.1:0-43040 GCF_000582595.1 Pseudomonas sp. BAY1663 | reverse complement strand
TGCCCTGGCTCGCCGAACCGCCCGCATGGCTGGGGCGCCGCGCCCTGGCTGCCGTTCGCGCCCGATGCCGAGGCGCTGGCCGTCGAACGCCAGTACCGCACCGCCGACTCCACCTTCGCCCTCTATCGCCGACTGATCGCTGCGCGCAAGGCCAGCCCGGCCCTGCGTCACGGGCGCTGGGAAGAGCTGCCGTCGCATCCGGAAGTGCTCGCCTATCGCCGCGAGCTGGGCGACGACTGCCGCATCGTCTGCATCAATTTCGCCGAGCAGGCCCATGCCTGTCCGCTCAACGGCGCCTGGCAGCTCCAGGTCGCCAGCGACGGCCAGGGCGAAGGCCGGCCCTATTCCGGCGAACTGGCTCCCGGCCAGGCCGTGCTCCTCTGCCCGAAGGAAACCTGAAGATGCGCCCACTCTGGTATCGCAACGCGGTGATCTATCAGATCGACCCCTCGCTGTTTCGCGACAGCAACGCCGACGGCTGCGGCGACCTGCCCGGCGTCACCGAACGCCTCGACTACGTGCGCGGCCTCGGCGCCACCGCGGTCTGGCTGATGCCCTTCTATCGCTCGCCGTTCCGCGATGCCGGCTACGATGTCAGCGACCACCTGCAGGTCGACCCGCGCTTCGGCGACCTGGCCGACGTGGTCAGCCTGCTGGAGAAGGCCGAGGAACTCGGCCTGCATGTGATCATCGAGCTGGTGGTGCAGCACACCTCGCGCGAGCACCGCTGGTTCCAGCAGGCGCGCAGCGACCGCCACTCACCGTACCGCGACTACTACCTGTGGGCGGACGAGCCGGACGACAGCATCGAGTCGATCTTCCCCACCATCGAGGACAGCGTCTGGACCTGGGACGAGAAGGCCGGGCAGTACTACCGGCACCTGTTCTACAGCCACGAGCCGGACCTCAACCTGGCCAACCCGCGGGTAGTGGAGGAGATCGAGCGGATCATGGCCTTCTGGCTGCGCCTCGGTGTCTCGGGTTTTCGCGTCGACGCCGCCTCGCACCTGATCGAGCAGGCCGGCGCCGGCGACAGCGCCAAGGGCCACTGGCTGCTGGAGCACATGCGCGACTTCGTCACCCTGCGCCGGCCGGAAACCGTACTGCTGGGCGAGGTAGACGTCGAGCCGCAGGAGTACCGCGACTACTTCGGCGAGGGTGACCGGCTGACCCTGCTGCTGAACTTCTGGGCCAACAACCATTTCTTCCTCGCCCTCGCGCGCAACGACGCGCAACCGCTGATGGACGCCCTGAGCCGCCAGCCGGAGCCGCCGGAACGTTCGCAGTACGCCATCTGGCTGCGCAACCACGACGAGCTGGACCTGGAACGGCTCACCGAGGCGGAGCGCGAGGAAGTGATGCAGGCCTTCGCCCCCGATCCGGACATGCGCGCCTATGGCCGCGGCATCCGTCGGCGCCTGGCGCCGATGCTCGACGGCGACGAGCGGCGCCTGGCCATGGCCCATGCCCTGCTGTTCGCCCTGCCCGGCACACCGATCATCCGCTATGGCGAGGAGATCGGCATGGGCGACGACCTGTCACGGCCTGAACGCCTGGCGGTGCGCACACCGATGCAATGGTCCAACGAGCCCAACGCCGGCTTTTCCTGCGCCGAAGCCGAGCAGTTGGCCGCACCGCTGATCGACCAAGGGCCGTTCAGCTACGAACGGCTCAACGTCTATGCGCAGACCCTGCGCGGCGATTCGCTGCTGGCTCGCACCGGCAACATGATCCGCACCCGCATCGGCCTGCGGGAGATCGGCCAGGGCCGGCACACCCCGGTGCAGGTCGGCCCGCCGTCGGTGTTTGCCGTCCGCCACGACGCCGGCTCCACCGTGCTGATGCTGGTCAACCTGTCGCCCGAAGAAGTGACCGTGGAGATCGATGACGAAGACCTGCAGAACATGGTCGACGTGCTCGCCGACAGCGACTACGAACAACCCCGCGGGCATCCGCTGCACCTGCGCCTGGGCGGCTACGGCTATCGCTGGCTGCGGCGCAAGCAGCAGCTGTTCGGCTGAGCGCCGGCTCACCGCCCGTCGACCACCGGCTCCGGCGCAGTTGCCGGTTTTGCACGCGATACGCGATTTGAGCGAGAATGCGCGGCTTTCCAGGCTGCGCGCGAGCGCCAGCGAGCGGATGGCACCGGTGACGAGGCGCGCGAGCCCGGCCCCAGGGCGGTCGCTTGCCGTGCCCGCTGGCGGCCTGGCCCTGGAGTCCGCTTGAGGTAGCGTGTTCGTGGAACAGCTGAAACAGAAAATCCGCCAGCAAGGCATCGTACTTTCCGACCGTGTACTCAAGGTCGACGCATTCCTCAACCACCAGATCGACCCCGCCCTGATGCAGGCCATCGGCCAGGAGTTCGCCCGCCTCTTCCGCGAAGACGGCATCACCAAGATCGTCACCATCGAGGCCTCGGGCATCGCCCCGGCGGTGATGGCCGGGCTGGAGCTGGGCGTACCGGTGATCTTCGCCCGCAAGCATCAGTCGCTGACGCTCACCGACCACCTGCTGACCGCCTCGGTGTATTCCTTCACCAAGCAGGTGGAAAGCACCATCGCGATCTCCACCAACCACCTCTCGGCCAATGACCGGGTGCTGATCATCGACGACTTCCTGGCCAACGGCAAAGCCGCCAAAGGCCTGATCTCGATCATCCAGCAGGCCGGCGCGAGCATCGCCGGGCTCGGCATCGTCATCGAGAAGTCCTTCCAGAATGGCCGCCGGGAGCTGGAAGAAGCCGGTTTCCGGGTCGAGTCGCTGGCCCGGGTGCAGTCGCTGGCCGACGGCCAGGTGCAGTTCATCGACTGAGCGACGCCTCGCGCCATAGCCGCACCAGCGCGCCTTGGGTGCCGGCCAGCGGATCGCTGATCGGCACACCGACCTGCGCGATGCGCTCACGTGCGGCATCGTGGCCAGCCTCATCGGGGCGCAGCAGGTCGTAGTGCTGGCCCGCCGGGTACCCCGCGACGACCTGGAAATCCGCGCTCGCCTGCATGCAGCAATGGCCGGTGCCGGCCGGCAGCACCAGCGCATCGCCGGCGCGCAGCTCGACTTCGCGCCCCCGCTCGCCACCCAGCATCACCCGCGCCCAGCCACGGCACACACCGAGCACCTCGTGCGCGGTGGAGTGATAGTGCTGGTAATCGTAGATCGACCCGCGCCAGGCAGCCGGCCACAGATGGCTGTCGAACAGGCGCTCGAAGGCGACGGCCAGATCGCCATCGGCCAGCGGCAACTGGCGATAGATCAGCAGCGGATGCGGACTGTTGGGCGTGCGTCCGTCACTGGCGAAACGCAGCTGTTCGGGATGCGGCGCGGAACCGGGCATGACAACCTCTCTGCCTGCGATGACCACGCGGAATGTCGCGTGGAAACAGAATCCGCAACATTCGACCCGGCCCGTCGCGGCTTTGCTCCGCGCAGATACGACAAAGCCGCCCGAAGGCGGCTTTGCAGGTGACGCTCGTGTGCGATCAGAGACCGGACATGTGCTGGATCGCAGCCTTCAGCTCGTCGTCCGAGCAGTCGCCGCAGGTACCCTTCGGCGGCATGGCGTTGATGCCGCTGATGGCATGCTTGAGCAGGCCATCCAGGCCGCCGGCCGCGTCGGCACGGGCGGACCAGGCTGCGGAATCGCCGGTCTTCGGCGAATTGAGCAGGCCGGAACCATGGCAGGCGGTGCAGAACTTGCCATAGATCTCTTCGCCGCTGCGGGCAGCGCCGCCCGCGGCAGCGGCAGCGCCGGCACCCGCCGCTGCGCACTCTTCACCTTGAATACATACTTCACCCACCGGCTTCAGACGCTCGGCGAT
This sequence comes from Pseudomonas sp. BAY1663, assembly GCF_000582595.1. Classification (NCBI taxonomy): domain Bacteria; kingdom Pseudomonadati; phylum Pseudomonadota; class Gammaproteobacteria; order Pseudomonadales; family Pseudomonadaceae; genus Pseudomonas; species Pseudomonas sp. BAY1663. The sequence continues at coordinate 39,225 of NZ_AZSV01000035.1, read as the reverse complement.
GGCTTCGTCGGTCGCAGCCTGAGCGCTCATTGCCCACAGGGCCACTACGGCAGTCTGTGCTACCAGGATCTTCTTAATCAGGTTCACCTTACACCCTCATTGTGGCTAGACACGCCCGCGGCCACGGTTACGCAGGCGGGCGGTAGTATAGCGGCAAGCCTTGCTCGCCGAAACAACCGGCTTCGGCCCAAGCGCCAGCAGCGACCCTGTGTCGCATTCCAGCGTGCGCGACCTTTGCTTATGGGGCAGTTGGGATGCCGCCCAGCCCTCGATGAGCGGGCGCCCCGTAGGGTGGCGCTGAGCGGCGCGAAGCCCAACAGATACCAGCCCGAAGGCACTGGTCTCGTCGTGCCCAACCTGGCGCTGCGGATATCACTGCTCAGAAATTCGCCGGCGTCGTTGCGCTGATCAGCCTGGCCGGCTCATCGAACGGATTGCGGAAGCGATGCGGCTTGCTGCTTTCGAAGTAATAGCTGTCGCCGGTTTCCAGCACGTAGATCTGGCCGTTCACGGTCAGCTCCAGGCGCCCGGCCACCAGCATGCCGGCCTCCTCGCCCTGGTGCGCGAGCATCTCCTCGCCGGTGTCGGTGCCCGGCGGATAGGTCTCGTCGAGAAAGGCGATGGCCCGGCTCGGATGCGCCTTGCCCACCAGCTTCATGCTCACCGCACCGTCGGAGATATCGATCAGCTCACCGGCCTTGTAGACCACCTGGGTGTCGCCGTCCTGCTCGAAATCCGGCGAGAAGAACTCCACCAGCGACATGGGAATGCCGCCCAGCACCTTCTTCAGCGAGCTGATCGACGGGCTGACGCTGTTCTTCTCGATCATGGAAATGGTGCTGTTGGTGACGCCTGCGCGCTTGGCCAGTTCGCGCTGGGACAAGCCCTTGAGCTTGCGGATGGTTTGCAGTCGAACGCCGACGTCCAATACGGGAGCCCCCTTTCAAGAGCGATGCGATGAGGGCGCTTATGATGGCAATGGCGTTCAGAATTTACAACACGCCGGCGCGATATCTCGGGCGCGGCGGCGTAGGGTGGATAACGCCGCTTGCGGCTTATCCACCACGGTGGACAAGGCTGCGCCGTTGTCCACCCTACGTGGGATTGGAGCTAGAGCACCGGTCCGGCCAGATCGGGCATGGCGGCGACCACGGTGATCTCCACCCGCACCTGCGGCGCGTACATCAAGGCCTGCACCGTGGTGCGCGCCGGCGCGGTGCCCGGGGCGAGCCAGGCATCCCAGATCTCGTTCATCCCGGCATAGTCGCCGGCGATGTCCTTGAGGTGGATGGTCGCCGAGAGCAGCCGCGCCTTGCTGGTGCCGGCCTCCTCCAGCAGGCGCTCGATGCTGGCCAGCGTCTCGCGGGTCTGCTGGCGGATATCGCCGTCGAGGTCGTCGGCCAGTTGCCCGGAGAGATACACCGCGCCGTTGTGGATGACCGCCTCGCTGTAGCGGGTTTCAGTGTGCAGGCGCCGGATGGGCATGCTTGCGGGTCTCCTTGTGCTTGCCGTAGCGGAAGATGTCCAGCCCCTCGGTGCTGATCTGCGGCCGCTTGGATGCCAGCAGATCGGCGAGTACCCGGCCGGAACCGCAGGCCATGGTCCAGCCCAACGTGCCATGACCGGTATTGAGGAACAGGTTGCGATAGGGTGTTGCGCCGATGATCGGCGTGCCGTCCGGCGTCGCCGGTCGCAGGCCGGTCCAGAATACCGCCTCGGCCGGGTCGCCGCCCAGCGGGAAGAGATCGCTGACGACCATCTCCAGCGTTTCGCGGCGGCGCGGATTGAGCGACAGGTCGTGCCCGGCGATCTCGGCCATGCCGCCGACGCGGATGCGCTGGTCGAAACGGGTGATGGCCACCTTGTAGGTTTCGTCGAGCACGGTCGACTGCGGCGCCATCGCCGGGTCGCTGATCGGCACCGTCAGCGAATAGCCCTTGAGCGGATACACCGGCGCGCGAATGCCCAGCGGCTTGAGCATCTGCGCGCTGTAGCTGCCCAGCGCCAGCACGTAGCGGTCGGCGGTTTCCAGCGTGCCGTCGATCCACACGCCCGCGAGTCGGTCGCCGGCGTACTCGAGGCGCTGGATGTTCTGCTCGAAGCGGAACTCGACGCCCAGCTCGCGGGCCATCTCGGCCAGGCGCGTGGTGAACATCTGGCAGTCGCCGGTCTGGTCGTTGGGCAGGCGCAGGGCGCCGCTGAGCTTGTCCGCCACCTTGGCCAGCGCCGGCTCGGCGCGGGCGATGCCGGCGCGGTCGAGCAATTCGTAGGGCACGCCGGAGCGCTCCAGCACGGCGATGTCCTTGGCCGCGGCGTCGAGCTGCGCCTGGGTACGGAACAGCTGGGTGGTGCCGAGCTGGCGCCCCTCGTAGGCGATGCCGGTCTCGGCGCGCAACTCGTCGAGGCAGTCGCGGCTGTATTCGGACAGCCGCACCATGCGCTCCTTGTTCACCGCATAGCGCGCGGCGGTACAGTTGCGCAGCATCTGCGCCATCCACAGGTACTGCTCGACGTCCCCGGTGAGCTTGATCGCCAGCGGCGCGTGGCGCTGCAGCAGCCATTTGATCGCTTTCAGCGGCACCCCCGGCGCGGCCCATGGCGAGGCATAGCCGGGCGAAACCTGGCCGGCGTTGGCGAAGCTGGTTTCCATGGCCACCGCCGGCTGGCGGTCGACCACCACCACCTCGAACCCGGCCCGGGCCAGATAGTAGGCGCTGGCCGTACCGACCACACCGCTACCCAGTACCAGTACACGCATGACATGCCCTCCCGCCCGTTTCGACCGGGCTTTCACGGATCACTATTGAGGGCAGTATAAAAAGGCCTGAGCAGTGATATTCACTATATAAAAAGCTAAATTTGCCGTTTATTAACGCCATCCTGGCTTTTTATGGAGGGTATTTCCCCATGAGAACCAAGCACCAGACTCGTCGTGAGCTGGACAAGATCGACCGCCAGATCCTGCGCATCCTGCAGGCCGAAGGGCGCCTGCCGTTCACCGAGCTGGGCGAGCGCGTCGGATTGTCCACCACCCCCTGTACCGAGCGCGTGCGTCGGCTGGAGCGCGAGGGCATCATCATGGGCTACTCGGCCCGCCTGAACCCGCAGCATCTCAAGGCCGGCCTGCTGGTCTTCGTCGAGATCAGCCTGGCCTACAAGTCCGGCGACATCTTCGAGGAGTTCCGCCGCGCGGTACTCAAGCTGCCGCATGTGCTGGAGTGCCACCTGGTCTCCGGCGACTTCGACTACCTGGTCAAGGCGCGCATCTCCGAGATGGCCTCCTACCGCAAATTATTGGGCGACATTCTCCTGAAGCTGCCGCACGTGCGCGAATCGAAGAGCTACATCGTGATGGAAGAACTCAAGGAGTCGCTGGACCTGCCGGTACCGGAGTAGAGCATTGCGCACCCCGGCCATGCGACCGTCGACGCCCACCGGGCGCCGCCGTCGGTCAGGCTGGCCTTTGCCCGGCGGTGCCGCTCCGGTCTACCCTAGGCACATGCCTATAGCCAATGACTCTTCGATGAATAGCCGTACATCCGCGCCGAACGCCGGCGTTCATGTCCCTTCCTACTATGCCGCCAGCGTCAATCGCGAGCTCCAGTTCCCACCTCTGCAGGACGAGCAGCAGGCCGATGTCTGTATCGTCGGCGGCGGCTTCTCCGGCCTGAACACCGCCATCGAACTCGCCGAGCGCGGGCTCTCGGTGATCCTGCTGGAGGCCCGGCGCATCGGCTGGGGCGCCAGCGGACGCAACGGCGGGCAGTTGATCCGCGGCGTCGGCCACGATGTCGAGCAGTTCGCGCCGATCCTCGGCGAGGAGGGCGTGGACGAACTCAAGCGCATGGGCTTCGAGGCCGTCGACATCGTCCGCCAGCGCATCGAACGGCATGCGATCGATTGCGACCTGACCTGGGGCTACTGCGACCTGGCGACCAAGCCGCGCCATCTGAAGGGCTTCGACGAGGAATACGCCGACCTGCTGCGCCTCGGCTATCCGCATCCGCTGCAGCGCATCTCGCGGCCGAACATCGGTTCGGTGGTCGGCTCGCAGCGCTACCTCGGCGGCCTGGTCGACATGGGTTCGGGGCACCTGCATCCGCTGAATCTGGCGCTCGGCGAGGCGGCCGCCGCGCAGGCGCTGGGCGTGCGGCTGTACGAGCAGTCCAGCGTCGAGCGCATCGACTACGGGCCACACTTGCGGGTACACACCGCGCAAGGCGTGGTGCGGGCCGACAACCTGGTGCTGGCCTGCAACGCCTACCTGAACGACCTGCAGCCGCAGCTGGCCGGCAAGATACTGCCGGCGGGCAGCTACATCATCGCCACCGAGCGCCTGCCCGAACCGCTGTGCAAGGAGCTGCTGCCGCAGAACATGGCGGTCTGCGACCAGCGCGTGGCGCTCGATTACTTCCGTCTCTCGGCCGATGGCCGGCTGCTGTTCGGCGGCGCCTGCCACTACTCGGGGCGCGATCCGAAGGACATCGCCGCCTACATGCAACCGAAGATGCTTCAGGTGTTCCCACAGCTGATCGGCATCGGCATCGACTACCAGTGGGGCGGCATGATCGGCATCGGCGCCAACCGCCTGCCGCAGATCGGCCGGCTGCCGGAGCAGCCCAACGTGTTCTACGCCCAGGCCTATTCCGGCCACGGCCTGAACGCCACTCACCTGGCCGGCCGACTGCTCGCCGAGGCCATCGCCGGGCAGCACGGCGGCCGTTTCGAGCTGTTCGCCCAGGTCCCGCACCCGACTTTCCCCGGCGGCCGCGCGCTGCGCTCGCCGCTGCTGGCGCTGGGTATGCTGTGGTACCGGCTCAAGGACCGATTCTGAATTCCAAGCCAAGCGCAGCGTCCAAGTTCAGGTAACCAGACGCGTACCGGAGTGACCTTGCGCGCTTATCTGCTGCCCCTGCTGATCCTGGCACTCGCGGGTTGTGCCAGCCAACCGACACCGAGCGAATCGTTCTCGGTGGCGCCGGCCGAATCGCCCCTGGGGCGCCAGGTGCAGCAACTCGCCGCCGCGCAACCCGCCGGCCATTCGGGCTTCCGGCTGCTGCCGGAGAGCACCGAGGCGTTCGCCGCCCGCGCCGAGATGATCCGTGCCGCCCGGCTCAGCCTGGATATCCAGTACTACATCGTGCACGACGGCCTGACCACCCGCGTCCTGGTGGACGAGCTGCTGCAGGCCGCCGATCGCGGCGTGCGCGTACGCCTGCTGCTGGACGACACCACCAGCGACGGCCAGGACTACCGCATCGCCACGCTGGCCGCCCACCCGAACATCCAGATTCGCGTCTTCAATCCCCTGCATCTCGGCCGCAGCACCGGCATCACCCGGGCGATGGGACGGCTGTTGCACCTCTCGCTGCAGCATCGGCGCATGCACAACAAATTGATGCTGGTCGATAGCAGCCTGGCCATCGTCGGCGGCCGCAACCTGGGCGATGAGTATTTCGACGCCAACCAGAAATTCAATTTCACCGATATCGATCTGCTCGGCGCGGGGCCCGTAGCCGAACAGCTCGCGCAGAGCTTCGACCAGTACTGGAACAACCAGCTGAGCGTTCCCATTCAGCATTTCCTCTGGCGCAAGCCGCAGCAGGCCGACCTGGGCAAGGCGCGCCAGCAGCTGCAGGAGTACCTGGCCCGGGCCCAGCGTGAGAATGGCGAGCAGTACCGACGGTTGCTCGCCTACCGGCAGCACTCGCAGTTGCAGCAGTGGCTGGAGCAATTGACCTGGGCCGCGGGCGAAGCGCTGTGGGATGCCCCGGAAAAACTGCTCGCCGACGGCACGCCGGCACCGGCGCTGCTGCTGACCACCCAGCTGGCGCCGACCATGCAGCAGGTGCGCCGCGAACTGACGCTGGTCTCGGCCTATTTCATCCCCACCGACAGCGGCGTCGAATACCTCGCCGGGCGCGCCGATGCCGGCGTGACCATCCGCGTGCTCACCAACTCCCTGGAAGCCACCGACGTGCCCGCCGTGCATGGCGGCTACGCGCCCTACCGACAGCGGCTGCTCGCGCTGGGCACGCGCCTGTTCGAACTGCGCCGGCAACCCGAGGAGCAGACCTCCTACAGCTTCTTCGGCGAGTCGGAATCGAGCCTGCACAGCAAGGCCGCGGTGTTCGACCAGGAGAAGGTCTTCATCGGCTCGCTCAACCTCGACCCCCGCTCGGTGCTGTGGAACAGCGAGGTGGGCATCCTGGTGGAAAGCCCGGCGCTCGCCCGGGAAGTCCAGCGCCTGACCCTGGAAGGCATGGCGCCAGCGATCAGCTACGAGGTGCGCCTGGAAGAACGCGATGGCAGCCCGCGCATGGTCTGGATCGCCGAAGACAACGGCCAGTTGCGCACCCTGGACAAGGAGCCGGGCGGGCTCTGGCGCCGCTTCAATGCCTGGATAGCCGACGTGATCGGCCTGGAGCACATGCTCTAGGGGCTGTTCGGTTAGTCAAGCGGACACTTCGGCCAAGCCTGGCCGCCAATCGGCCCCATGGGGCGAAATCACTCCTTGGGGTGATACCACTTGGCCACGAGTCCGCTAGGGTCTATGGCCACGGGCTGCCGCACCGCTTCTATAAAAACAACAAAGGAGCACGACTATGCATCGTCATACCCGCTTCTGGCTGCTGTTCCTGCTTCTCGGCCTGCTTCCCGGTCTGGTGGAGACGGCCCAGGGCCAACCGTTGACGCCCCTGGAAAGCCTGCAGATCCATGCCAACCGCGCCACCAGCAGCCTCCTGCTCTACCGCGGCGAAGGTTTCAGAAGGCCCATCTGCTGCGCCTGGAAAACGACCTCCTCGCATTGGACGCCGCATTGCAGGGCATTCCCGCTCCGACCACGGCACTGCGCGAAAGCCATCGGCAATTGCAGGAGCGGCTGCGCGAAGGCGCCGGCTTCGGCCGCACAGAAGACGACATGCCCTGGGGCTGGCCGCTGCAGATGAGCAAGGCGCTGCGCGACTTCCTCACCGAGGTGCGCGCCCAGCAGGCCAGTGCCGGCGCGCAGGCCGAGCTGCCGGCGAAGGTCGAGTACCTGGCGGTGCAATACCTCAGCCGCGCCTACATCGGCTCCTTCGAGATCGCCCGCGAGCAACCGGACACCTACCTGGGGCAGGACGAGCGCCAGCTCGTGCCGGCCATCGATGCCCAGATGGCGGCGCTGGACGGCAAACGCGATCCGGCGCTGGCGAGGCTGAAGACCCGCTGGGGCTTCCTCAAGGTGGCCCTGGAGGACATGAACAGCGGCAGCAACAACTTCACCACGGCCTCGGGCCGCCCTTTCGCCCCGATCATGGTCGACCGCCACGCACGCAGCCTCAGCGAGCAATGGATGGCCGTGGCGCCCTGATCGCTGATCGCAGTCGGCAACGGCCGCGCGGTTATGCCTCCGGCCGATAGCCCAGGCGCAGGCCGCCCCAGTGCCGGCCGCGCACCATGATCGGCACCGACAGGTCATGCATCAGCTCGCCGGTGTCGCGGCTGTAGGTCTGCAGCAGCACCTTGCGCTGGTGGCTGCCACAACGGCCGCCCGTACGGTCGTTGAACAGGCGCTTGCTGCGGCTCTTGACCCGGTCGATCTGCGGGTCGCCCACCGGCGGCTGGCTGAATGCGCGGTTGTGGGTCGGCACGTAGCCCTCCGGCGTGGTGGCGATGGCATAGACCACGGCCGAGTGCTTCTCCAGCAGCGGTTCCTGGATCGCCGGCAGCACCTCGTCGGCGTAACGGTCGAAGCGGGTGTGGTACTTCTGCGGATCGGTCCCGGGCTGCGCCTGGTAGTTGCGGTCGAACAGATCGTCCAGGCTGACCCGCCCCGCCTCGATATCGGCCTCGAAGCGCGCGCCGATCGCCGCCGCACCCTCACGGGCGAGGTCGAAGATGAACTGGTGATAGTCGTCGAGCTGCACCTCGGCCAGTTGCTCGCTGGCGCTCTCGGCCTGCGCCACCAGGCGCTCGGCGGCCTGCTCGAGCTGGCGGGTCTGCTGCTCGCTGCCCAGGGCGTCGGCACGCAACTGGTCGAGGGCGACGAACTGCCCGGTGAGGCGTTCGTGATTGCTGGCGGTCCCCGAGCTGATCTGCGCCACCTGGCTCTCGACGTTACCGGCCAGCCCGGCGATGCCGCTGAGCTGCTCGCCGGTGGTGGCGATCTGCCCGGCGGCGGCATCGAGCTCGTCGGCCTGTTTCTGGATGTGGCTCACCACCGCTTCGCTCTGCTGGCGGATGTCGGCGACCATGCGCCCGACTTCCTCGGTGGCGCTGGAAGTGCGCGCGGCGAGGTTGCGTACCTCGTCGGCGACCACCGCGAAGCCGCGCCCGGCCTCGCCAGCACGCGCCGCCTCGATGGCGGCGTTCAACGCGAGCAGGTTGGTCTGGCTGGCGATGGACTGGATTACATCGGTGATCTGGCGGATTTCCTCGGTGCGCAGCGACAACCCGTCGATCAGCGTGCGGCTGGCCTGGGTCTGTGCGCTCAGTTGCTGCATGCGCTCGATCGCCTGCTGCAGTTCGGCCTGCCCGGCATCGCTGCGACGGCGCACGGCTTCGGCCGCCTCCAGCGCCTGGCGCGCCCGCTCGGCGCTTTCCTGTTCGGTGGCGGCGATGCCCTCGGCACCACCGGCGATCTCGCTCACCGCCTGCAGCTGGGACTGCAGGCGGCTGGCCAATTGCTCGGCGCTGTAGGCCACCTGCGCCGCGGCAAGGGCGTTATGGCAGGTGTTGCGCGAAAGGTTCTTGCTGAAGTCGGTGAACGCCTGCTGGCCACCCTCGGCGCTTGCGGCGACGTCACTCGTCGCCGGCCAGCGGACGAACCAAGGCCACAGCGATGCCCCCAGCCACAGCAAGGCCATCACGGGCAACGGCGGCACCAGCCAGTGCTGAAGCAGCAGCAGGCCGATGATCAGCAGCCCCTGGAACAGGACGATCCCGGGCTGACGGCGAAAGGCGGGCTCATGTGCGGCCTCTTGTTCTTGTCGAACGGACAGAGTGTTTTACCTATCCCCGCCACGAAACACAGTAGTTCCTTAGTAGCAACTGGCCTTCATGCGGGACCTTACAGGCTAGCGGCAGGCCCGCCGCAAACTGAAGACCCGCCGGCAGCGCCGTTCGTCCCGGCGGGCGCTCGCGCCGGAGTCGATTCAGGCGCCGGGACGATCGGGCGTGGCCAGCGGTAGCCCCAGCTGCACGCGCCGGCGCAGCCACGGGCTGGGCCGATAGCGCGGCTCCCCGCCGTAGCACAGCTGCAGGCCCTGCAGGATGGTGAGAATCCGCGCCGCGCCGTAGTGCTCGGCGAAACCCAGCGGGCCTTTCGGGTAGCCGAGGGCGAGCTGGACGGCGCGCTCCAGCGTCTGCGGCTCGGCGATGCCCTTCTGCGCGATCTCACAGCCGAGGTTGACGATGCTGGCGATCACCCGCTGGCTGACGAAGCCCGGCGAGTCGTTGATCACTTCGACGGGAACGCCGTCGCCCCCCAGCGCCTGGCACGCCTGTGCCTCCAGCGCCGGGTCGAGGGCCGGCTGGCGCATCAGCACGCGGCGCCTGTCGAAGTCGCTGAACGGGTCGAGGGCGATGCAGCGCGCCGCCGGCAACGCCAGCCGCGCGATCATGCTGCTGGCATCCTCGCCCAGCGGGGTGAGGAGGCAGATGGCCCGCGCCGAAGGCTCCGCATCCGGTTCCAGCAACGCGCCGGCTCCGTGCAGAAGCGCGGCGACACGTCCGCGCAGTTCGGGGTCGCGGCTGTCCAGCCAGAACGGCCGGTCGACAGCGACCGCCTCGCGCTGCGGCGGCGCCGGGCGGATCTGCTGGCTATTTTCGTAGCGGTAGTAGCCCTGGCCGCTCTTGCGCCCGAGCAGGCCGGCGGCGACGCGCTGGGCCGCCTGGTAGGACGGCGTGTAGCGCGGGTCCTGGTAGAACTGCCCGTGGACCGACTCCATCACCGCATGGGAAATGTCCAGCCCGGTCAGGTCGAACAGCTCGAACGGCCCCATGCGAAAACCCGGACCGTCGCGCAGGATGCGGTCGATCTGCTCGGCGCTGGCGATCCCCTCGCTGAGGATGCGCAGGGCCTCGGTGCCGTAGGCGCGGCCGGCATGGTTGACCAGGAAGCCGGGGGTATCCGGGGTGACCGCCGGGAAGTGCCCGGCCTGCTCGGCGAGCCGCACCAGCCGCTCGATCACCTGCGCAGCGGTGCGTTCGCCGCGCACCACCTCGACCAGTTTCATCAGCGGCACCGGGTTGAAGAAATGAAAGCCCGCCACCCGCTCCGGACGGCGGCAGGCGGCGGCGATGCGCGTCACCGAGAGCGACGAGGTATTGCTGGCGAGCACCGCCTCCGCGCCGACCAGCCCTTCCAGCTCGACGAACAGCGCCTGCTTGGCCTCGAGGTTTTCCACGATCGCCTCGATCAGCAGGTCGCAGCCCGCCAGTTCGGCCAGGGCGTGCGCCGGCTGCATGCGCACGAGCGTGGCGGCGAGCTGCTCGGCCGTCATGCGCTCCTTGGCGACGTTGCGCTCGAGCAGCTCGCGGTTGAATGCCAGCGCCTCGGCGACGGCCTCGGGGCGCGCGTCGTACAGCCAGACCTGCTGGCCGGCGGCGGCGAAGAGCTGGGCGATGCCGCGCCCCATGGCGCCGGCGCCGATGATGCCGATACGGGAAAACATGCGGACCTCCTCGATCGCTCTTATTTTTATTTCGCACAGCGGAATGACATTCCACACGATTGACCGAAAGCCTAAAGACTGCCAGGCTGCCGCGCAAGCCATCCGCGAACACAGCCATGCCCGACACTCATTATTCCGACGCCACGCTGCGCCAGGTGGAAGCCACCGTCACCGGCTTCTTCCAGGACCTCGGCTGCCGCCTTGTCGACTACGCGCCCGACCTTGCGGTGGTCGAACTGCTCCTGCTGCCACGCCACCTGAACAATGCCAGCAACCTGCACGGCGGGGTCAGCGCGACGCTGCTCGACGTGGCCATGGGCCTGTGCGGCACCTGGGCCGAGCAGCCGGAGCGGCGCCGCGTCGCCACCACGCTGTCGATGAACGTCAATTTCAGTGCGCCGGCCGCGGCCGGCAGCCGCATCCGCGCGGTGGCCCGCTGCCGCTCCAGCGGCCACAAGGTGTTCATGGCCAGCTGCGACCTGCTCGACGAACAGCAGCGCCTGATCGCCTTCGGCGAGGGCGTCTACAAGCGCGGCCCGTTGCGCAGCGAACTGCCCTGACGCCATGACCGCCCTGCTGCCGCTGGCATTGCTCTGCGAACTGCTGGCCCTGGTGACCCGGCTGCAACCGCTCAGCGTGGCCAGCGGGCTGCTGCTGGGGCTGTTCTTCGCCTGGCACTGGCGCTCGCTGATGCCCTATCCGCGCCGGCTCGGGCTGGTCACCCTGGGTCTGCTCGGCTACTGGCTGCTGCGCGGCGACGCCAGTTGGGTGCAAGGCCAGCGGATGCTCGCCTCGGCGGCGTACTACGGCGCCTTCATCGGCGCGCTGGGCTGATGCACTGCCTGGTCAAGCGCCTGCACCAGCTCGGCGAACTGCACCGGCTGCTGCTCGCCGGGCCGCGCGCGAGCCTCTATCCGAGCTACCTGTTGAGCACCTTCGCGATCAGCTCGATTCTCAGCTTCGGCATGCTCAACCTGGTCTGCGGCTCGCTGGATCGCCATCTGCAGCGCCACCGCTACAGCGAAGCCCAGCGCCGCGAGGGCAGCCGCGGGGTGATGGTGACCGCCCTGCGCGGTTTCGCCCTGGTACCCCTGCTGGCGCCGACCAGCGTGGCGGTGGCGATCCTCACCCGCGAACTGCCGGGGCTGAGCTGGGCCGCGCTACTGCCGTTCGGCCTGCTCGCCGCGGCGATCCTGCTGCTGGTCGGCTGGCCGCTGGAGAATCGCCGGCTGCAACAGCTGCACGGCATGGACGCGTCCGGCACGCTCACGGACGAAGCGCCGCCGGCCGAATTCCGCGGCCTGCTGCTGGGCAGCCTGATCGGTATCCTGTTGATCGCCCTGCTGGCGGCGCTGACCTGGCTGTCGGCGACCCAGGCGGCGATGCTGCTGGTACCGCTGGCGGTGATCGGCCTCCTGTTCCGGCAGGGCGAAAAACCTCGCGCGGTCTACACGGAAGTGCGCGAAACCCTCGCCGGCATGCGCAACGAGACCTTCATCTTCGCCTGCTCGGCGCTGCTCGGCGGACTGACCGCCGCGCTGGTACCGGTGGACACCCTGGCCACCCATTTCAGCGCCACGCCGCTGGCGCTGTTCGGCCTCGGCAGCGCCGGCCTGCTCGCCATCATCGGCCTGGCCCTGCTCGGCGTCGCGCCGATCATCTCGCTGAGCCTGTGCGCCGCGCTGCTGGCGCAACTGGCCGGGCATGGCGTGGCGGTCATGCAGCCGGCGGTGGCGCTGCTCGCCGGCTTCTCGCTGGCGATGCTGCTTTCGCCCTACGGCCCCTCGGCACTGATGCTGGCGCGCCAGGCGCAGCTCTCGCCATGGCGCATCGCCTTCGGCTGGAATGGGCGCTTCGTGCTTCTGGTGCTCGGGCCGTTATTGCTGGTGCCGTTGTTGGCCTAGCTGAGCGAAGCCTGGTCTTGAATAGGCAGGATTGAATATGGGGTGGAAGTCCCGCTTCATGATCGAGGCCGAAGGCCCCAGGCCAATCTCCCTCACACCCACCCATACTCCGCCATCGACAACGGCTCCCCCTCGCCGACGATGAAATGATCCAGCACCCGCACGTCGATCAGCGCCAGCGCCTCCTTCAGACGCAGGGTCAGCCGGCGATCGGCCTCGCTCGGTTCGGCCACGCCGGAGGGATGATTGTGGGTGAGGATCACCGCCGCCGCGTTTTGCGCCAGCGCGCGCTTGACCACCTGCCGCGGGTAGACGCTGGCGCCGTCGATGGTGCCATGGAACAGCACCTCGAAGGCCAGCACGCGATGCTTGGCATCGAGGAACAGGCAGCCGAACAGTTCGTGCGGCTCGTGGCGCAGGCGCGCCTTGAGGTAGTCGCGCACCGCCTGCGGGCTTTCCAGCGCCGAGTCGCGGCGCAGGCGCTCGGCCAGGTGTCGCCGCGCCATCTCCAGCACCGCCTGCAGCTGAGCGAACTTGGCGGGGCCGAGCCCCAGGTGCGCGCCGAATTCGGCGAGATCGGCTTCCAGCAGTGCGCGCAGGCTGCCGAATTCGCTGAGCAGATGCCGCGCCAGATCCACCGCACTCTTGCCGGCCACGCCGGTGCGCAGGAATATCGCCAGCAATTCGGCGTCGGAAAGCGCGGCCGCGCCCTGTTCGAGTAGCTTCTCCCGCGGCCGTTCCGCCGCCGGCCAGTCACGAATGCTCATGTCACCTCCCTGTCGAGCGGGCCCACTTCTCCGCTGTGGGCGCTGTGCTATCTTAGCCCGTCATTTTTTCCGGGGGTCCGGGCAAGTTCCGACGCAGTTCTCACCCCGGCAATTCTTACAAGATAGAAGGCAGGCCTATGCAGCGGCTGTATCGTAAACGCATCGTCCTGGGCGTCGGCGGCGGCATCGCCGCCTACAAGAGCGCCGAACTGGTCCGCCGCCTGCGCGACCACGGCGCCGAGGTCCGGGTGGTGATGACCCAGGGCGGGCGTGAATTCATCACCCCGCTCACCCTGCAGGCGCTGTCCGGCCATCCGGTACATCTGGACCTGCTCGATCCCGCCGCCGAAGCGGCCATGGGGCATATCGAACTGGCCCGCTGGGCCGACCTGGTGCTGGTCGCCCCGGCCACCGCCGACCTCATGGCGCGCCTGGCCCAGGGCACCGCCAACGACCTGCTGACCACCCTGGTGCTGGCGACCAATGCCCCCGTGGCTCTGGCGCCGGCGATGAACCAGGCGATGTGGGCCGACCCGGCGACCCAGGCCAACCGCGAACTGCTGCTCGAACGCGGCATCCGCCTGTTCGGCCCCGGCTCCGGCAGCCAGGCCTGCGGCGACGTCGGCATGGGCCGCATGCTCGAGGCCGAGGAGCTGGCGCAGGCGGCTGCCGACTGCTTCGCCACCGGCACGCTGACCGGCCTGCACCTGCTGATCACCGCCGGGCCGACCCAGGAAAACATCGACCCGGTGCGCTACATCACCAACCACAGCTCGGGCAAGATGGGCTTCGCCCTGGCCGAGGCCGCCGCCGAGGCCGGCGCACGGGTGACGCTGGTCACCGGCCCGGTGTTCCTGCCGACCCCCGATCGCGTGCAGCGCATCGACGTGGTCAGCGCCCGCGACATGCTCGCCGCCTGCGAAGCGGCGATGCCCTGCGACCTGCTGGTCGCCGCCGCCGCGGTGGCCGACTACCGCCCGGAAGTGGTCGCACCGCACAAACTGAAGAAAGACCCCAACAGCGGTGACGGCCTGCTGCTCCAGATGGTGCGCAATCCGGATATCCTCGCCACCCTGGCCAGCCGCCCGGATCGTCCGTTCTGCGTCGGCTTCGCCGCCGAAACCGAGAACCTGCTGGAATACGCCACGCGCAAGCTGCGCGACAAGAACCTCGACCTGATCGTCGCCAATGACGTGGCCAACCCCAGCATCGGCTTCAACAGCGAAGACAACGCCGTCAGCGTGATCGACCGCCAGCAGCACGAAACCCGCTTCGGCCAGGCCAGCAAGGGGCACATTGCCCGCGAGCTGGTGGCCTTCATCGCCGACCGCTACCAGAAACAGGCCTGACCCAACCATGCACGCACTCCAAGCGAAGATTCTCGACCCGCGCCTCGGCCGGGACTTCCCGCTCCCCGAATACGCCACCCCGGGCTCGGCCGGGCTCGACCTGCGCGCCATGCTGCAGAGCGACACCGTCCTACAACCGGGCGAGACCCTGCTGATTCCCACCGGGCTGGCGATCCACATCGCCGATCCGGGCCTCGCGGCGCTGGTGCTGCCACGCTCGGGCCTGGGCCACAAGCACGGCATCGTGCTCGGCAACCTGGTCGGCCTGATCGATTCGGATTACCAGGGCGAACTGATGGTGTCCTGCTGGAACCGCGGCCAGAGCGCCTTTTCCATCGCCGTCGGCGAGCGCATCGCGCAGTTGGTGCTGGTGCCGGTGGTACAGGCCCGCTTCGAGCTGGTCGCCGATTTTGACAGCAGCGACCGCGGCGCCGGCGGCTTCGGGCATTCCGGCAGCCACTGAGCCACTGCCCGCCTTTCAGGATGATTCGAGGAGCTTCATGGCACTCTTCAAACGCACAGCCAAGGATTCAGGCGTACTGAACCCGGCCGCTCCCCGCACCAAGCGCAGCGGCACGACCAGCCTCAAGCCGCTGCTGGCCGGCCTGACGACCAGCCTGATCGGCCTCGGCGCCGCCGCCGCGCTGCTCTGGTTCGGGCTGCAGAACGCGCAGCAACAGCAACAGGCGCTGCTCGCCAATGCCTGGGGCCAGAGCCAGGCGAGCGCCCTGCAGCAGGCACTGCGCCAGTTGCAGGACGATACCCAGGCCAGCGTTGCCCGGCTGCGCCTGCTGGACGCGTTGGACGACGCGCAGCAGATCGACGAGGCCGAGCGCAGCCTGCGCGAGCAGCCGGGCGTGGTCGATGCCTACCTCAACCCACTTGGCCGGATCAGGCCCGACAACAATCGCCCGGGCCCGATGAATTTCGCCGCGATGGATTTGCTGCAGCGCGCCGTGAACGGCCAGACGCCGGCGGCGGAAGCCTACAAGATAGGCAATCGCTGGCTGCTCTACAGCGCCACCGCGCTGCGCGCCGATCCGCAACAGCCGATACGCGGCACGCTGCTGCTGGTGATCGAGCTCGAGCGGCTGCTCGCCGCGTTGCCCAGACTGCCCGCCGAGGCCGGTCAGTTGCGCCTGAGCCAACAGTTCTCCGGCGCACCGGCCCAACTGCTCATCGAGCGCGGCACAGGCGCCCGCGCAGCAACGACGCTGAACCTGTCCGTCGGCAACCCCAACTGGAAGCTGAGTTTCCAGCCGGGCAGCGCCGCCGGCAGCGCGACGATCCCGCCGCTGACGCTGCTGGCCGCCGCGCTGCTGGCGCTGGCCGGCGTGCTGATCGGCCTGCAGCTGGTGCTCGGCGCCCAGCAGCGGCGGCTGCGCGAGGATGTGTTGCAGATCAATCGGCTGCTGCAGGAACTCTCCACCGGCAAGACCATCCAAATACCGGCCTTGAGCCTGCCGGCGCTCGATGCGCTGGCCCGGAACATGGTCCGTCTGCCCATCCGCACCGCCGGATCGGCTCCGACTCACGCATCCGCTGCGGCGGCGCCCGCCGTCCGGCAAGCCAAATCCAGCGAGTACGTCGATCCGCGCGTGCCGGACACCGATATTCTCGACATCGATATTCTCGACGAGGACCAGGATCTTTTCGGCCTCGACAGCAAGGAGCGAGAAAACGCAATGAGCAGCGCCAAAGCCCCGAACTTGCCCGCCAGCATCTTCCGCGCCTACGACATCCGTGGCGTCGTCGGCGACAGCCTGACCAACGAAACCGCCTACTGGGTGGGCCGCGCGATCGGCTCGGAAAGCCTCGCCAAGGGCGAGCCCAACGTTTCCGTGGGCCGCGACGGCCGCCTCTCCGGTCCGGAACTGGTGCAACAGCTGATCCAGGGCCTGCTCGACAGCGGCTGCACTGTCAGCGACATCGGCATGGTGCCGACCCCGGTGCTCTACTACGCGGCCAACATCCTCGCCGGCAAGTCCGGGGTGATGCTCACCGGCAGCCACAACCCGCCGGACTACAACGGCTTCAAGATCGTCATCGCCGGCGACACGCTGGCCAACGAGCAGATTCAGGCGCTGCGCCGGCGCATCGAAACCAACGACCTGGCCGAAGGCGTCGGCAGCGTCGAGCAGGTCGACGTGCTCGAACGCTACTTCCAGCAGATTCGCGGCGACATCGCCATGGCCAAGCCGATGAAGGTGGTGGTCGATTGCGGCAACGGCGTGGCCGGCGTCATCGCCCCCCAACTGATCGAAGCGCTGGGCTGCAAGGTCATCCCACTGTACTGCGAGGTCGACGGCCACTTCCCCAACCACCACCCGGACCCGGGCAAGCCGGAAAACCTGGTCGACCTGATCGCCAAGGTGAAAGCGGAAAAGGCCGACCTGGGCCTGGCCTTCGACGGCGACGGCGACCGCGTCGGCGTGGTGACCAACGCCGGCAGCATGATCTACCCCGACCGCCTGCTGATGCTGTTCGCCAAGGACGTGGTCTCACGCAACCCGGGCGCCGATATCATCTTCGACGTCAAGTGCACCCGCCGCCTCACCCCGTTGATCAGCGGCTACGGCGGCCGCCCGGTGATGTGGAAGACCGGCCACTCGCTGATCAAGAAGAAGATGAAGGAATCCGGCGCACTGCTGGCCGGCGAGATGAGCGGCCACATCTTCTTCAAGGAGCGCTGGTTCGGCTTCGACGATGGCATCTACAGCGCCGCGCGCCTGCTGGAGATCCTCAGCCAGGACAAGCGCGATGCCGAACAGGTATTCGCCGCCTTCCCCGCCGATATCTCCACGCCGGAAATCAACATCACGGTGACAGAAGAAAGCAAATTCACCATCATTGACGCCCTGCAACGCGACGCCCAGTGGGGCGAGGCGAACCTGATCACGCTCGATGGCGTGCGGGTCGACTATCCCAAGGGCTGGGGCCTGATCCGCGCCTCCAACACCACGCCGGTGCTGGTGCTGCGCTTCGAGGCCGACAGCGAGGACGAGCTGAAGCGCATCCAGGGCGTCTTCCGCACCCAGCTGCACAGCGTTGCACCCGACCTCAAACTGCCGTTCTGAATTCTGCGGAGCCCTGCATGACCCTCAGCCGTGAAGCTGCCACCCAATTCGCCCAGGTTCTGTCCGAGGCGCTGCCCTACATCCGCCGCTTCGTCGGCAAGACGCTGGTGATCAAGTACGGCGGCAACGCGATGGAGAGCGAGGAGCTGAAGACCGGCTTCGCCCGCGACATCGTGCTGATGAAGGCGGTGGGCATCAACCCGGTGGTGGTGCACGGCGGCGGCCCGCAGATCGGCGACCTGCTCAAGCGGCTGAACATCGAGAGCCACTTCATCGACGGCATGCGGGTGACCGACAGCCAGACCATGGACGTGGTGGAGATGGTCCTCGGCGGCCAGGTCAACAAGAGCATCGTCAGCCTGATCAACCAGCACGGCGGCAGCGCCATCGGCCTGACCGGCAAGGACGCTGGCTGATCCGCGCGAAGAAGCTCAAGGCCACGCGGCAGACGCCGGAAATGACCAAGCCGGAAATCATCGACATCGGCCACGTCGGCGAAGTCACCGGGGTCAACAGCGAGCTGCTGGAGATGCTGGTGCACGGCGACTTCATTCCGGTGATCGCGCCCATCGGCGTCGGCGCCAACGGCGAGTCGTACAACATCAACGCCGACCTGGTGGCCGGCAAGGTGGCCGAGGCGCTGAAGGCCGAGAAGCTGATGCTGCTGACCAACATCGCCGGCCTGATGGACAAGCAGGGCAACGTGCTCACCGGCCTGTCCACCGCCCAGGTCGATGCACTGATCGCCGACGGCACCATCTACGGCGGCATGCTGCCAAAGATCCGCTGCGCACTGGAGGCGGTGCAGGGTGGGGTCAACAGCGCGCACATCATCGATGGCCGGGTGCCCAACGCGGTGCTGCTGGAAATCTTCACCGACGTCGGCGTCGGCACGCTGATCACCAACAGCCAGCGCTGAATCCGGCGCAACGCAAAAAGGGGAGCCGCGGCTCCCCTTTTTCATGCCCGTCGCCTCAGAGGTCGATGCGCAAGGATTCGAACAGCGCCGGGATGCCCGGGAACATGCCGATACCCAGCATCACGCCGCAGAGCACGACGAACACGATCGTCGGGATCACCCAGCGATGCAGATGGCTCAGCGACTGGCCGCGCTCCTTGTCGCCGATCAGCCCCAGGTTGTCCAGCAGCACCGTCAGCGACCAGCCGAATACCGGGTTCACCAGCGCCGAGGAGAAGATCACGATGGCCGCCGACTGCGAGGTCTTGCCTTCGCGGGTCATCTGCATGCCGGCCTCCAGCAACGGCAGGAACACCCCGACCATCAGCGCCACACTGAGCACCGGCGGCCAGATAGCCAGGTCCATCGGGTAGCCCCACAGCGCCGCCACCACGCAGAGCAGTCCGGTCAGCAGCGCGCCCGCCGGAATCGGCCGCTTGGCGATCGCCGCCGGCACCATGAAGGTCCCCCAGGACGAAGCCAGGTTGCCGCCCCCCAGCGAGGTACCGACGATCTGCCGCGCAGCCGCGATGCACATGGTGTCGTCGATGTTCATCAGCACTTTCTTCGCTTTCGGCGGATAGTTCAGCTGCTGGAATACCCGGTGGCCGAGAAAGTCCGGCGACCACATCGCCACCGCCAGCACGGCGAACGGCGCGACAGCGATGAAGTGATGCAGCTCCGGCAGGCCGAGCTGCCAGCCGGTGGTCTCGCCCCACCAGTACATCGGGTTGAGGTTGGGGATGCCCGGCTCGGTGTTGAACTCGAACGGGGCGCCCATCAGGAAGGCGATCAGCGCGGCCAGTCCGGACCCCAGCGGTATCGCCAGCCAGCGCATGCGGATATGTTCCAGGTAGGCATACATCACGATGGTGGCGAATACCACGACGAAGGCGATGTAGCCCATGTCGAAGCCATCGGCCCAGCCGAACAGCTTCTTGATCTGCGACGTGACGCCGATGAAGCCAGGTAGAGCAGCAAGCCCCCGCACACCCCGTCGCTGGTCAGGCGCGCCAGCAGGCTGCCACCCTTGAACACGCCGAGGGTGAAGCCCAGCACGCCGACCATGATCCCCAGCGCCATCGGGTGCCCGCCCGAAGCGACGATCAGCGGAATCAACGGAATCAACGGCCCATGGGTGCCGGCGAGGTTGGCGGTCGGATTGAGGAAGCCGGAAAACACCACCACGAACAGCAGCGCGGCGATCAGCATCTCGTAGCGGGCGTTCTCGATGACGAACTCGTTGGATAACCCCATCGGCCCGGCGAAAGCGGCGACGACAGCCGCCACCATGACGATCTTGCCGATGGTCGCCGCCATCGCCGGCACCCAGTCCTCGTATTCGAAGCGGTAGTCGCGAAACGGCAGGTTCACCCCCCAGCGTTTCGGCGCCATGATCTCCAGTTCATGCTCGAGATAATCCGAGCGAGTCGCGAAATCTCCCTTTGGCTTGTGAAGCTCCTGGTAACTGCGTAGGTCCCTACCATTCATGACGATCAGCCATACCCAAAAAATTCGCGCCACGGTACAGACTGACCTGCGACAACTCATCACTACCTTGAAACTATTGAGTTAGAGCGGTCTTTGTGATAGCAAGCAAGCTATGCATTAACGCCAACACGACGCCCCAGGGCTGGGCGTGGCCATCGGAAGGCAAGTGAAGGGGTGGCAACGGATCGGACTATTCCGTTCGCCCGAGCAGCTCGGCGATCCGCTGGCGATCCCCGGCGAAACTGACCTCGCGTCGGCCCGCGCCTTCTCGTAGCGCTTGAGGTCCCGCAGCAGGCTGGCCTGCTCCCTTTCGAGGTTGGCGATCTGCGCCAGCAGGTTATCCGGAACCTGGCGCCCCGCCCTTTCGTGGTTGGCGGCCTGCTTCTGCAAAGCGTCGCGCTGGTTGCGCAACGCTTGCAGGTTGCCCTGCGCCAGGCCGATCACGCTGTCCAGCTCGGCGAGCTTGCGCGCCTCGGCCCGTTCCACATCCTCGACACTGGTGTACAGCCGAAGCAACTGGGCATCCGAGGCGGCACGGCGTTTCTGCGCCTGCAGCCGTTCGAACTCCTCGGCGGTCGGTGCCGGCGGGACTTCGCGGATGACGCGCCCTTGCTCGTTGAGCACCTGGTAGCCGCGACCGATGTGCTGCGGCGGTACGCCATGGCGGTCGAGCACCACTACGCCGCGATCGTCGACGTAGCGATACAACTCGGCAGCCATGGCCACGCCCGGGAGCAGGACGCCCAGCATGAACATCGTTCGAATGGCTGCCGATTTGCGCATGGCGGAACACCTATCCCGGGTCAGATTCCATATTGCTCGCGGTAGGCTTGCACCGCGGGCAGGTACTGCTTCAGTTGAATATCGTCGGCGAGATATTCCAGCACTTGCTCGAGGGACACAATACTGATTACCGGCATTCGATAATCACGTTCAACTTCCTGGATCGCCGACAGCTCGCCCTGGCCACGTTCCTGGCGATTGAGCGCGATCAGCACCCCCGCCGCCTCGGCGTTCTGCGCCTGGATGATCTGCATCACCTCGCGGATCGCGGTACCGGCGGTGATCACATCGTCGACGATCAGCACCCGCCCGGCCAGCGGCGCCCCCACCAGGGTGCCGCCCTCGCCATGGTCCTTGGCCTCCTTGCGGTTGAAGCACCAGGGCAGGTCGCGCTGGTGCCGTTCGGCCAAGGCGATGGCGGTCGCCGCGGCGAGTGGGATGCCCTTGTAGGCGGGGCCGAAGATGACCTCGAAATCGAGACCGCTTTCCACCACGGCCGCGGCATAGAAGCGGCCCAATTGGGCCAGGGCGCTGCCGCTGTTGAACAGGCCGGCATTGAAGAAGTACGGACTGGTACGCCCGGATTTCAGAGTGAACTCACCGAAGCGCAGAACCCCGCGCTCGATGGCGAAGCGAATGAACTCGCGCTGGTACGCCTGCATGAAGAAATTTCCCGGAAAGGCACGGATTTAGCTAATTGCGAAGAGCTTGGGTTATCATACACGCACGTGTTTTTAGGGGCCATTTATGCGGATCATCAGCGTCAACGTGAATGGCATTCAAGCGGCGGCACAGCGAGGATTGCTCAGCTGGCTGCAAGCGCAGAATGCCGATGTCATCTGCCTGCAGGATACCCGCGCCTCTGCCTTGGAACTCGACGAGCCCGCCTATCAGCTGGACGGCTACTTCCTCTATGCCTGCGACGCCGAAATCCCCGAACAGGGCGGTGTGGCGCTCTATTCCAGGCTGCAGCCGAAAGCCGTGATCGCCGGGCTGGGCTTCGAGACGGCAGATCGCTACGGGCGCTATCTACAGGCGGACTTCGACAAGGTCAGCATCGCCAGCCTGCTGCTGCCCTCCGGCCAGGGCGGCGACGCCAACCTGAACCAGAAGCTCAAGTTCATGGACGATTTCGCCCACTACCTGGACAAGCAGCGCCGCAAGCGCCGCGAGTACGTGTACTGCGGCTCGCTGTACGTCGCCCATCAGAAGCTGGATGTGAAGAACTGGCGCGATTGCCAGCAGGACCCGGGCTTCCTGGCGCCGGAGCGTGCCTGGCTGGACGAGATCTTCGGCAACATGGGCTACGTCGACGCACTGCGCGAAGTCAACCGCGAGGGGGACCTGTTCAGCTGGTGGCCAGACACCGAGCAGGCGGAAATGCTCAATCTCGGCTGGCGCTTCGACTACCAGATCCTCACCTCCGGCCTGCGCCGTTTCGTGCGCGGCGCCCGCCTGCCACGCCAGCCGCGCTTCTCGCAACATGCGCCGCTGATCGTGGATTACGACTGGACGCTGAGCCTGTAAATCAGCGGTTCGCAACGGCGGCCGGCGCGAACATCGCCGGCCGCCGCTCAGCTATCGACCGAAGATCGAAGCCGCCCTATTTGACCAGCCGCCAGCAGAACGGATAGCGGTAAGGCTTGCCCTCGTTGGCACGGATGCCGGCGATCACCACCAGCACCAGCGCCACCAGGCTGATCAGCACCATCAGCGGAAAGCCGATGAGAATCCAGGCGAGCACGCCGCAGATCATCATCAGGATGCTGAAGGTGATCTGGAAATTCAGCGCCTCCTTGCCCTGCTGATCGACGAAAGGATCGAGGTCCTTCTTCAGCTGCCAGACGATCAGCGGGCCGATGACATTGCCGATCATCGGCGCAAGGAACCAGAAGAACGCCGAATAGTGGCAGAACATGGCCCACTGGCGCGCCTCGCGGCCGGGCAACGGGGCCAGCTGCTGATCACTCATGCGCGCCCCCGCTCAGTCGGCTAGCGCCGCACGCTGCAGTTCGAACAACTGGCGCACGCCATCGTGCGCCAGGGCCAGCATGGCGTTGAGCTCGTCGGGATGGAACGGCGCGCCTTCGGCAGTGCCCTGCACCTCGATGAAGCCGCCAGCATCGGTCATCACCACGTTGAGGTCGGTCTCGGCGGCCGAATCCTCCAGGTAATCCAGGTCCAGTACCGGTTCACCCTGGTAGATGCCGACGGAAACCGCCGCCACCATCTGCTTGACCGGATCGCCAGCCTTGAGACCGCCGCGCTTCTTCAGCAGCTTCAGGGCATCGACCAGCGCGACCATCGCGCCGGTGATGGAAGCCGTGCGGGTACCGCCGTCGGCCTGGATCACGTCGCAATCGATGAACAGCGTGTTCTCGCCGAGCTTGCTCATATCCAGCGCCGCACGCAGCGAACGGCCGATCAGCCGCTGGATCTCCAGGGTCCGTCCGCCTTGCTTGCCGCGGGTCGCCTCGCGCTGGTTACGCTCGCCGGTAGCGCGCGGCAGCATGCCGTATTCCGCAGTCAGCCAGCCCTGGCCCTGGCCCTTGAGGAAGCGCGGCACACCGGTTTCGATGCTGGCGGTGCAGATCACCTTGGTATCGCCGAACTCGACCAGCACCGATCCCTCGGCATGCTTGGTGTAGTTGCGGGTGATCCGGATCGGGCGCAGCTGATCGGCGGCACGGCCACTGGGTCGTTTCATGGGGTGAACGTCCTGCTTGAGAAGAGAGTTGCCCGGCATTATAGAGGCCCCGGGCGGAAAAGGGGCCGGCCGGGCCGATACCGCTCACCGAATACGGGCATCCGGCCGGGAGCCATGCGGGAGCCAGCCGCGTCCACGCGTCGCGCGCATGGCGCGCTCTCAGCGCGCGCTCGACCGACATTGGCCGGCGGCCGCCTGCAGCCGGAGCCCTTTTCCTTTACAATCCTCCGCCTTTCGCAACCGCACCGAGAGGTATCCCCGATGGTCCACAGCATGACGGCCTTTGCCCGCAGCGAACAGGCCGGCACCCATGGCACCCTCAGCTGGGAAATCCGCTCGGTCAACCACCGCTACCTGGAGCCGCACCTGCGCCTGCCGGAAGCGTTCCGCGACCTCGAGGGCGCGGTGCGCGACGCCCTGCGCAAAGGCCTGTCGCGCGGCAAGGTGGAGTGCACCCTGCGCTTCGCCGAAGCCAACGAGCGCACCACGCTGCAGGTCGACCATGATCGCGCCAGCCAGTTGATCGCCGCCGCGAGAGCATCGCCGCATTGATCGCGCAGCCGGCGCCGATCGATCCACTGCAGGTGCTCGGCTGGCCCGGTGTGCTGGTGGGCGACGCGGTCGATCCGCAGGCACTCAACCAGAGCGCGCTGGAGCTGTTCCACCAAGCCCTCGAGCAGCTCAAGGACGGCCGCCGGCGCGAAGGCGACGAGCTGGCCAAGCTGCTCGGCGAGCGCCTGGACAGCATCCTCCAGGAAGTCGCCACGCTGCGCGAACAGGTTCCGCAGATGCTGGCCGCCCAGCGCCAGAAGCTCATCGATCGCTTCGCCGAGATACGGGCCGAACTCGACCCGCAGCGCCTGGAACAGGAAATGGTGCTGCTGGCGCAGAAAAGCGACGTCGCCGAGGAACTCGACCGCCTGAGCACCCACGTGACCGAGGTGCGCCGCGTGCTCAAGGCCGGCGGCGCCGCCGGGCGCCGTCTCGACTTCCTCATGCAGGAACTCAACCGCGAAGCCAACACGCTCGGCTCGAAGGCCTTCGACCCACGCAGCACGCAGGCGGCGGTCAATCTCAAGGTACTGATCGAGCAGATGCGCGAACAGGTGCAGAACATCGAATAACCGCCGGCCGCACGAGCGGCTGGTCTACCTTCTCTAATCAGCAACCACAGCGCTTCCAGGAACCCGTAATGTCCGCCACCACCGGTACGCTCTATATCGTTTCCGCACCTTCCGGGGCCGGCAAGACCAGCCTGGTCAAGGCCCTGATCGATGCACAACCGCAGGTGCGGGTCTCGGTTTCGCACACCACGCGCGCCATGCGCCCGGGCGAGGTCGACGGGGTCAACTACCACTTCGTCAGCCGCGAGGATTTTCTCCAGCGCCTGGAACGCGACGAATTTCTCGAGCATGCCGAGGTGTTCGGCAACCTCTACGGCACCTCGCAGCGCTGGCTGGAAGAAACCCTGGCCGAGGGTTACGACCTGATCCTGGAGATCGACTGGCAGGGTGCCCAGCAAGTGCGCCGGCTGATGCCCCACGCCAAGTCGATCTTCATCCTGCCGCCGACCCAGGAAGCCCTGCGCCAGCGCCTCAACAACCGCGGCCAGGACAGCGACGAGATCATCGAGAAACGCATGCGCGAGGCAGTCAGCGAGATGAGCCACTACGTCGAGTACGACTACCTGGTGATCAACGACGATTTCGCCCACGCGCTGATCGACCTGCAGTCGATCTTCCGCGCCAACCAGCTCAAGCAGCGTACCCAGCAGCAGCGCCACGCCCGCCTGCTCGGCGAGTTGCTGGCGTAGGTTGGGTTGAGGAGCGAAGCGACGAAGCCCAACATGAGCATGCAACCGGCAACGCCTGGGAGTCGTCGTGTTGGGCTTCGCTACGCTCAACCCAACCTACGCTCAACCGACCACGCGCCGCGAAGAAACAGCGCTTCCATTAAGGCTGGTGATTTTTTAAACTAATCCGTCCGCTCGCCCATCCGGGCATGCTCCATCGCTATTGAATCAGAGGAACACCATGGCCCGCGTTACCGTTGAAGACTGCCTGGACAACGTCGATAACCGCTTCGAGCTGGTCATGCTCGCCACCAAGCGCGCGCGCCAGCTGGCTACCGGCGGCAAGGAGCCGAAAGTGGGCTGGGAAAACGACAAGCCGACCGTCGTCGCGCTGCGTGAAATCGCTTCCGGGCTGGTCGACTACGATGTCATTGCCCAGGACGAAATCGTCGATGACGAACCGCTCTTCACCCAGTACGAGGAAGAGCCGAACGAGGCCATCTAACTAAATGCCAGGTCGAAGTCGAACCGCGAACATCGAAGCCCGCCGGCAAGGAGCGCTACCTTGCCAGCCATAGACGCTCTTGCGGATCGCCTGTCGACCTACCTCGCCCCGACCAGGTCAACCTGGTCCGCCGTGCCTATTTCTACGCCGAGCAGGCCCATGACGGCCAGCGCCGGCGCAGCGGCGAAGCCTACGTCACCCACCCCCTGGCAGTCGCCAACATCCTCGCCGACATGCACATGGACCATCAGAGCCTGATGGCCGCGATGCTGCATGACGTCATCGAGGACACCGGCATTCCCAAGGACGCACTGATCGCGCAGTTCGGCGAAACCGTTGCCGAGCTGGTCGACGGGGTCAGCAAGCTGACCCAGATGAACTTCGAGACCAAGGCCGAGGCCCAGGCCGAGAACTTCCAGAAGATGGCCATGGCCATGGCCCGCGATATCCGCGTGATCCTGGTCAAGCTCGCCGACCGCCTGCACAACATGCGCACCCTGGAAGTACTGGCCGGCGAGAAGCGCCGGCGTATCGCCAAGGAAACCCTGGAAATCTACGCGCCCATCGCCAACCGCCTGGGCATGCACTCGATGCGCGTGGAATTCGAGGACCTGGGCTTCAAGGCGATGTATCCGATGCGCTCCGAGCGCATCCGCGCCGCGGTGCGGCGTGCGCGCGGCAACCGCAACGAGATCGTCGAGAAGATCGAGCAGTCGCTGATCCACTGCCTCGAGCGCGAAGGCCTCGAAGGCGAGGTGATGGGCCGCGAGAAACACCTGTACAGCATCTACAAGAAGATGCGCGGCAAGCGCAAGGCGTTCAACGAGATCATGGACGTCTATGCCTTCCGCATCGTGGTGGACAAGGCCGACACCTGCTATCGCGTGCTCGGCGCCGTGCACAGCCTGTACAAGCCGCTGCCGGGCCGCTTCAAGGACTACATCGCGATTCCCAAGGCCAACGGCTACCAGTCGCTGCACACCACGCTGTTCGGCATGCACGGCGTGCCCATCGAAATCCAGATCCGCACCCGCGAAATGGAAGAGATGGCCAACAACGGTATCGCCGCGCACTGGCTGTACAAGTCCGAAGAAGACGAGGTGCCCAAGGGCACCCACGCTCGCGCACGCCAGTGGGTCAAGGGCGTGCTGGAACTGCAGCAACGCGCCGGCAATTCGCTGGAATTCATCGAGAGCGTCAAGATCGACCTGTTCCCCGACGAGGTCTACGTCTTCACTCCCAAGGGCCGCATCATGGAGATGCCCAAGGGCTCGACCGCCGTCGATTTCGCCTACGCGGTGCACACCGACGTCGGCAATACCTGCATCGCCTGTCGCGTCAACCGCCGCCTGGCGCCGCTGTCGCAGCCGCTGGAAAGCGGCTCGACGGTGGAGATCGTCACCGCGCCGGGCGCCCGGCCGAACCCGGCCTGGCTCAACTTCGTCGTCACCGGCAAGGCACGCACGCACATCCGCCACGCGCTCAAGCTGCAGCGCCGCTCGGAGTCGATCAACCTCGGCGAGCGCCTGCTGAGCAAGGCGCTCAGCGGCTTCGAGACCAGCCTCGAGAAGATCGACCCCGAACGTATCCGCCAGGTCCTCACCGAATACCACATGGAATACGTCGAGGACCTGCTGGAGGACATCGGCCTGGGCAACCGCATGGCCTACGTCATCGCCCGCCGCCTGGTCTCGCGTGACGGCGAGCAGGCGCCGGCGCTCGAAGGCCCGCTGGCGATCCGCGGCACCGAGGGCTGGTGCTCAACTACGCCAAGTGCTGCACGCCGATTCCCGGCGACCCGATCGTCGGCCATCTGTCCGCCGGCAAGGGCATGGTGGTGCACCTGGAAAGCTGCCGGAACATCAGCGAGATCCGCCACAACCCGGACAAGTGCATCCAGCTGTCCTGGTCCAAGGATGTCACCGGCGAGTTCAACGTCGAACTGCGCGTCGAGCTGGAACACCAGCGCGGCCTGATCGCCCTGCTCGCCGGCAGCGTCAACGCCGCCGACGGCAACATCGAGAAGATCGGCATGGACGAGCGCGACGGGCGCATCAGCGTAGTCCAGCTGGTGGTCAGCGTGCACGACCGCGTGCATCTGGCGCGGGTGATCAAGAAGCTGCGGGCGATCAAGGGCGTGACGCGGATCACCCGGGTCAAGGCGTAACCGCGGCTGCAACCTGCAAGAAAAGCCCCGCCGGTGAAGACCGTGCGGGGCTTTTTTACACTCCGCTATCGTGCAAGTTCTGGCGCAACCGGCGCCCAGCCGCGAACCAGCCCATAAAAAACCAAACGCCATTTGCACTCACCGCTGCCCATGCGGCAAGGTACCGGCTCGCATACCGATAGGGAGATTGGTCATGTCCGGCAAACCCGCCGCCCGGCTCGGCGACCCCACCGCCTGCCCCAAGACCGGGCATGGGACCAACCCCATCGCCAGCGGCTCGCCCGATGTCTTCTTCGACGGCCTGCCCGCCGCCCGCGCGGGCGACACCACCGGCTGCGGCAGCGCCCTTTCGGGCAACCTCATCCCCAACGTGCTGATCAATGGAAAACCAGCCGCCACCCTGGGCAGCCTCGGCGACCACGGCAGCGTGGTGATCGGCGGCTCGGGCACCGTCATCATCGGCACCTCGCACACCCCGGCGCCCTTCGTGCCGCCCGAGCCGCTGAATGTCGCCAGCGCCGCGGGTGCCATGCCGGCCAGCCCCGCCTTGCCCCAACGGCCGGCCACCCCCATGGCCCGCGCCTGGCAGGAGGAACCCGGCGACCTCGCCACGCCGGGGCTGGAAGAAGAGGACGAAGAGGAAGAACTGGACGAGCAGCCGCAGCAGCAGGTGCGCCAGGCCGTCACCCTGCGCATCGGCGTGTTCTTCGACGGCACCGGCAACAATGCCACCAACAGCGCCATCGGCGCCCAGTGCCGCGCACCGGCACTCGGCCTCGGCGAGCAGGAAGCACTGGCCATGGTCCAGCGCTGCGAAGCCCATCATCTCGCCCCGGACAGCAGCTATGCCAACGATGTAAGCAATATCTGGCGGTTGTATGACCTTTATCGGGATGATTCAGGCCAGGCATTAACCCCGGACAAGAAGAACGCCAATCTACGTGTTTACGTCACCGGTATCGGTACAACCACCGGCCAGCCGGACACCCGCTTTCCTGGCCAGGCCTTCGGTCGCGGCGCGACGGGCTTGCTGGCCAAGATCGATGAAGGCCTGGCCTTGCTGGAAAAAGCGCTGGTTAGCTTCAAGGACGAAAACCCCGAAAGCGCACTGGCCCGGCTGGAACTGGATATCTTCGGCTTCAGCCGCGGCGCAGCGGCGGCCCGGCATTTCGCCAACCAGATGCTCCTGCGCGAACAGGGACCATTGGGCAAGTTGCACCGTAGGCGCAGGCTCGGCCTGGCACCCGGCTTCGACTGGCGGGACGCCGTCGTCATCAACTTCATCGGCCTGTTCGATACCGTGGCCGCCCTCGGCGGCTGGGACGACTGGGGCGATCCCAGCGATGACGTCAACGGCGGTATCGACCTCCATCTGGCGCCCGAGGCGGCCCGCCGGGTGGTGCATCTGGTCGCCCGCGACGAATACCGGCGCAATTTCGCCCTCAACCAGGTTGCCCCGCCGCACCGGGAAATCGTCCTGCCCGGCGCCCATTCGGACCTGGGCGGCGGCTATCCGCCGCTGGACAGCGAGCGGCTCTACCCGATACGCCCGCGCAGCAACTGGGTCAGCCGGGCGACCAGCCCATTCAGCACCCTGGCCTACCAACAGGCGCAACGCGACACCGAATATGCCCGCCAGGCCGACCTGCTCGACCCGCAGGACCGTACCGCGCGGCTGGAAACGGACGTCTGGGAACACTTCACACCCTTCAGCGGCGGGCGCGGCGACCAGATGAAATACGTTTTGGCGGCGCCCTATCTGGAACGCCGGGTCTATGGGCACCTTTCGCGAGTATATCTGCGGGTCATGCATACGCTGGCAGTGGAGGCAGGCGTTTCACTCGACTTCATCGACGAGCAAGACAGTAAGCTCTCCCTACCCGCCGAGCTTGTACCTATCAAGGACAAGCTGCTGGCCTGGGCCAGAAGCGGCAGCGGCGCGCTGGATATGGAAGAGGAACGCCTGCTGCGCCAGCGCTACGTCCATCTGTCGGCCAACTGGAATGCCGCCGCCGGACGCGGCGGCAGCCTGCTCGATGTGGTCTTCGTCAATGCCCCGGCCGAGCGCGGACGGATACGCCATGCCGACAGGCCGCAGGAGAAAAAGCGATGAGAGCACCGCTGCTTGTCCTGTTCCTTCTGCTGCTCGGCGGCTGCGCCAGCGCCGAGAGAAACCCCGGCAGCCTGCCTTACAAATACTGGCGCCTGGGCTTCCTGGCCCCGGACTATATGGAAGTCTGGGTGGAAACCGCCGATGTGGAAGATATCCGCGGACATAGATTCTTCCATGTGGGCAGCGGCATAGTTGCCATTCGTACCCCTCCTGAAGGCCAAGGAAATGCGGCCGGATGGGGCGAACGCTTCGGCTGGGGCGCAGGCCGCCACGTCAACGGCGCCGACCTGCCCCGGCGCATCTACGTGCGCTGGCAATCCCTCGCCGAGCCCCAGACCTACCGGGTCATCCTCGATATCCCCGAACGCGCGCGACAGTTGATGAGCGAGCGGCTCGACCCGCCCTGCCCCGCCAGCGAATACCGTGAAGCCCTCGCCTTGGGCCTCGCCCCTGGCGGCGTGATCAGGGGCTGGGTCATGAGCACTTGCGGCGGGCCCATCGAAGTTCTGCGCGCCCAGGCGGAAATCGAGCCCAAGGGACCGTATGAAGGAACCTCCCAGGGAGGACACCGGCCCCTCTCGGAAACCTCCAGAGCCTATATCGAACAGCACGGTATTCCCTACGGATCATGGTGATCATGACCGCACGCAACCTATCGCTCATCCTGGCCTTACTGCTGCTCGGCGGCTGCGCCGAGAGAAACCCCGGCAGCCTGCCTTACCAATACTGGCGCCTGGGCTTCCTGGCCCCGGACTATATGGAAGTCTGGGTGGAAACCGCCGATGTGGAAGATATCCGCGGACATAGGTTCTTCCATGTGGGCAGCGGCATAGTTGCCGTTCGCACCCCTCCTGAAGGCCAAGGAAATGCGGCCGGATGGGGCGAACGCTTCGGCTGGGGCGCAGGCCGCCACGTCAATGGCGCCGACCTGCCCCGGCGCATCTACGTGCGCTGGCAATCCCTCGCCGAGCCCCAGACCTACCGGGTCATCCTCGATATCCCCGAACGCGCGCGACAGTTGATGAGCGAGCGGCTCGACCCGCCCTGCCCCGCCAGCGAATACCGTGAAGCCCTCGCCTTGGGTCTCGCCCCTGGCGGCGTGGTCAGGGGCTGGGTCATGAGCACCTGCGGCGGGCCCATCGAAGTCCTGCGCGCCCAAGCGGAAATCGAGCCCAAGGGGCCTTATGGCGGGCAATCCGATGGCGAGTATTACTTCCTCTCGGAAACCTCCAGAGCCTATATCGAACAGCACGGTATTCCCTACGGCTCTTGGTGAGCAGGCAGTTGCAAGCCGCAGCCGCTGTTTCCGTGCAAGACCGGGTTAGAATCCTTCCCTCGGCTTTTCGCTCTTCACTTGAAGCTTGCCACTCGAGGCTTGCCGCTATCCCAGAAGGAGATTCCCATGTCCCGCACCGTGATCAACACCGACAAGGCCCCCGCCGCCATCGGCACCTATTCCCAGGCCATCCGGGCCGGCAATACCGTCTACATGTCCGGACAGATCCCCCTGGACCCCAGGACCATGGAGCTGGTGGAAGGCTTCGAGGCGCAAGCCGTGCAGGTCTTCGAGAACCTCAAGGCGGTGGCCGAAGCGGCCGGCGGCTCGCTGAAGGACATCGTCAAACTCAACATCTTCCTCACCGACCTAGGCAATTTCGCCACCGTCAACGAGGTGATGAGCCGCTACTTCCAGTTGCCGTTCCCGGCCCGCGCGGCCATCGGCATCGCCGCCCTGCCCAAGGGTGCGCAGGTAGAAATGGACGCGGTCATGGTGATCGACTGAGCGTCCCCGCCGCCGGCGCGGTGGGCTCGCCGCGCCGGTAACCCGGCCTCAACGCACCAGGACCTCGACCCGCCGGTTGCGCGGCTCGGCGGTTGCATCCGGCGTCGCCACCAGCAGGTTGCGCTCGCCGTGGGACTCCACCCGCAGTTCCATCGCCTCCAGCCCTCTTTTCCTCAGCAGTTCGGCTACGCCTTGTGCGCGCCGCAAGCCGACCTGTTCGTTGGCTGCACGCTGGCCGAGGGTATCGGTATGGCCGATCACCGTGACCACCGGATAGTCGCGCCGGCGCGCCGCCAGCAGTATGCGCTCCAGCGTCTGCTCGGCGGCGCTGCCCAGCCCGCCAGTGGCCTCGATCGGCAGCACGAAGCGCTCCGGCAATGCCGGCTGCGCCGCCAGCGCTGCAGCGAAATCCGCCTTGCGGCGCAGCTCATTGACCGCAAATGGCCGCTCCGCGCCACCGATGGCCATTCCCTGCCCAGGCGTTTCGAGCAGGCGCTGCCCGGCCTCGCCCAGCGCCACGCCGCCCTGCCCGCCCGGATCGTCCGCCAGCGCCACGTAGGATTGCCGCGCACAGCCGCCCAGTGCCGCACTGGCCAGCAGCGCCATACCCATCATTCGCAAGAACCGTTTCACTCGATCACCTTCAGCAACACGTGGCCACCACGCACCTGGACAAGGCCTTCCGGGGTATCGATGGCAATCGCCTGCGGATCGAGGCGCGCCATGTCCCCGGGAATCAGGCTCAGCGTGCCGCGGGTGAGCGTGGCGCGCAGGTGCAGCGCATCCTGCGCCGGGGCGAAGCGATACTCCTCCAGGATCAGCTCGCTGCGCGGACCGAAGGACAACACGCTGCCGTCATTGAGGATCACCCCCAAACCGCCTTCGGCCCCGGTGCTCAGCGCCACCCCCGGCAGCACCGCCTGGCCGACCTTGGCCGCATTGGTATAGCCGCGACTGCTGACATAGGCGGCCCCCATCACCCTGGCGACATGCCCGCTGGGTTCGGGCAGATTCTCCGCCGGAGCCGGCAGCAGCCACATCGCCGGCACGACGCTCAACGCACGCAACAGATTTTTTTTCAGATAGCTCATCGGGGCTCTCGAGTCGACATGCTCGGGGCGGATTCACCGCTAATCCACACCCGCTCACTAAGGCAGCCCAAATCGCCACAAATTCCCGCCGCTTCGTTCAATGGATAGCCGAGCATGTCGACGATCAGCGGTTCCCGGCATCCCGGGTCATTCGTCGCAAACCCGCCGGCCGTTCGTCGCACGACCATTCACAGGGGCCCGCTTGCCGTATCCTCGCCGCTGTCGGCAGTTCAATATCCGACCAGCGGTCTGGCCCATAACGCCCTCCAAATATCGCCAGCGACCGCACTCCGCCTTGGTGCGCATGCGGGCCATTTCACGCCCGTAGCCGAAAACTGTGGTCCGCCTGCGAGGCGGTTGTTTTGTCGATGCGTCGGGTCTCCCGATTGGATGTGAAATGAAGAAACCACGTCTGCTTCAAGGTCGCCGCGGCCTTGCGCTGTCCATTTTCGCGCTGTTGCTGCTCACGGCCCTGGCCGGCTGGCAGTTGAACCCCAGTACTCCGGACGCCCCCCCTGCCGCCGGCTCGGCGGCGGCGATGCTCGCCCAGTTGCAGACCTCCCGAGAGCCCTGGGAAGCCGACCGCGGCGATCTCTCCCGGCTGATGGGCGACCTGCGCGACGGCGCCATCGCCAGCGCCGCCTTGGGCGCCGATGCGGTCTACATCACCGCCGTGGGTGATCGGCGCTACTGGATACCGGACCAGTCCGGGCGCGTCGCCGCGCTGCTGCTCGAACGCTACGCCGACGGCCGCGGCGAGCTGTTCCCCTTGACGCTGTTCCAGACCGATGCCGAAAAACCCTTCTACAAGGCACTGCTGCCCTACTCGCCGATCGCCCTGCTGTTGCTCGCCGCGGCGCTCTACTTCGGCCTGAAGACCCGCCATTTCCAGGTGCAGCGCAAAGGCAGCGGCATCACCTTCGCCGATGTCATCGGCGCCGCCGAGGCCAAGCAGGCGCTGCACGACGTTACCGCCTACCTGCGCGATCCCGCCGCCTATGCCCGGCTCGGTGCCCGCCCGCCCAAGGGCGTGCTGCTGACCGGCGAACCCGGCACCGGCAAGACCCAGCTAGCCAAGGCGCTGGCCAGTGAATCCAACGCCAGCTTCATCCAGGTCACCGGCAGCGATTTCTCCTCGATGTACTTCGGCGTCGGCATCCAGAAGGTCAAGTCGCTGTTCCACACCGCGCGCAAGCAGGCGCCGTGCATCATCTTCATCGACGAGATCGACGGCATCGGCAAGCGCGCCGAGCAGCAGCGCTCCAGCGATGCCGAGAGCAACCGCATCATCAACCAGTTTCTCGCCGAGATGGACGGCTTCGACCCGGCCAGCGGCGTGCTGGTACTGGGCGCGACCAACTTCCCCAACTCGCTCGACCCGGCGCTGGTGCGCGAGGGCCGTTTCGACCGCTCGATCGCCGTCGGCCTGCCGGGCCTGGAGGATCGCGAGGCGCTGTTCCGCCTGTATGCCGGCAAGATCAACGCGGCGCCGGCACTGGATTTCGCCCAGCTGGCGCGCAACACCGTCGGCCTGACGCCAGCGGCCATCGCCTACATCGTCAACCACGCCGCCCTGCTGGCTGCCCGCACCGGCGCCAGGCAGGTCGACATGGCGCGTTTCGTCGATGCCGTCGAGACCTGCCGCATCGGCGAGCAACCCTCCGGCGTGACGCCGATGTCGCCGACCGACCGCAAGCGCATCGCCGTGCACGAGGCCGGCCATGCGCTGGTCGCCGCCGCGCTCAATGTCGGTCGGGTCGAAAAGGTCACCATCCTGCCGCGCGGCCAGGCGCTGGGCGTGACGCTGGTGACGCCGGTCGAGGACAAGCGGCTGCACATGTATTCCGAGCTGCGCAATCGCATCCAGATGCTGCTGGCCGGGCGCGGGGCCGAACAGCTGTACTTCCACGAGGTCTCGTCCGGTGCCGGGCAGGACTTGCAGGAAGCCTCGAAGATCGCGCTGTCCATGGTCGGCGCGCTGGGCATGGGCCCCCGCGGCTCGCTGCTGAGCCTGCAGGCCGTGCGCGAGGCCCATCTGGACAGCGATCCGCGCGAGGCCCTGGAAGCCGCTGACGAGCTCCTGCAGCAACTCAACCAGGATTGCCTCGCGCTGCTGCAGCGGCTCAAGCCGGCGCTCGATCACATCGCCGCGCAGCTGCTCGAATGCGAGACGGTGCCCGGCGAGGAAGTCCTGGCCGCCATCGCCCGGCTTCCGGCCGACCGTGCTCATGGCGTCTCGCCGCTGCACGGCGCGGGCGCGGGCCTGGAACGGGTCGCCGCCTCGGCCTTCGACGACAGCACCGGCGCGCTGTTCGACATGGTCGCCGGTGAGCACGAGACACCGGCGGAACCGGAAGGCCCTGGAATGGCCTGAGGCCTGCGCGCACGGCGCATGTCGCTGCGGCTCCCTTGCCGATATGCTGGGCGCCTATCGCTGACGGAGCCGGAGTATGGATTCCATTCCCTTGTGGTTGCAGGCCGGCTTCTGGGGCCTGCTGGCTGGCTCGGCGCTGCTGCTGGGCGCGGCCGCGGGCTACTGGTTGCCGATCCCCCGGCGGCTGATCGCCGCCATCATGGCCTTCGGCGCCGGCGCACTGATCTCCTCGCTGGCGTTCGAACTGATGGACGAGGCCCTGCGGATCGGCGGGCTGGGTGCCAGCGCGATCGGCTTCATGGGCGGTGCCGCCCTCTACACCGCGGCCAACCGGCTGCTCGCCACGGCCGGCGCCAAGCACCGCAAGCGTTCGGGCGACCTGCAGCCCTCGGAGCGGGACGACAGCGGCAGTGGCCTGGCGATTGCCGTGGGCGCACTGCTCGACGGCATCCCGGAGTCCATCGTCATCGGCCTCGGCCTGATACACGGCGGCGGCGTGGGCCTGGCGGCGGTGGTCGCGGTGTTCCTCTCCAACCTTCCCGAAGGGTTGTCGAGCGCCGCCGGCATGAGGCGGGCCGGGCGCTCGGCGCGCTACATCTTCGGGGTCTGGGGCGGCATCACCCTGGCCTCGGGGATTGCCGCCCTGGTCGGCTACGGTGCCTTCCAGGATCTCGACGGCGAAGCGATCGCCGCCACCACCGCGATCGCCGCCGGCGCGATCCTCGCCATGCTGGCCGATACCATGATCCCCGAGGCGTTCGCCGATACCCAGGACTACGCGGGCTGATCACCGCCCTGGGCTTTCTCACCGCCCTGGCATTTTCCGCCAGCATGCCCTGAACCTAGCGGCGCAGCAGGCTCAAGGCAGCAGCACCAGGCGGTTGGGCAGCTCGTTGCGTGCGTGGGTCTTCGGCACGTGCTGCGCCAGCAACGCGCCGCTGGCCTCGATGCAACCGAGGAAGCCTTCGAGCACCTGGCCCTGTCTCACGCGTTC
The DNA here is from genome assembly GCF_000582595.1 of Pseudomonas sp. BAY1663. Taxonomy (NCBI): domain Bacteria; kingdom Pseudomonadati; phylum Pseudomonadota; class Gammaproteobacteria; order Pseudomonadales; family Pseudomonadaceae; genus Pseudomonas; species Pseudomonas sp. BAY1663. The sequence continues at coordinate 2,712 of NZ_AZSV01000035.1, read as the reverse complement.
GGTGAAGGTCGCGACGATCGATTCCCAGGCGGCGTTGTCGATACGGCCGGCGACGCCGCGATCGACGAGGATTTCCACGTAGCGCTCGGCCTCGGCGACGAAGATCAGCACGCCGGTGTCGGCATCGGTGTGGTGCAGGCCCAGTTCGATGAACTGCCGGCGGGCCAGGTTGCCGGTCCGCCAGCGGCGCACCGCGCGCGGGATCAGCCGGCTGGTCAGCGCCGGGCTGCGAAATACCCAGGCCAGCACGACGAAAGTCGCCCATTGCACCAGCAGCAGCTGCCAGGCGCCCAGCCAGCCGCTGAAGAACAGCGCGGCGCCGGGCACCAGCAGCGCGATCAGGCTGGCCCAGAGCAGCGGGATATAGCGATAGTCGTCGGCCTGGGCGGCGAGCACGGTCACCACCTCGGCGTCGGTGCCACGCTCGATCCGCTCGATCGCCGCGGCCACCTGTTGCAGTTCGCTTTCGCTCAGTAAGGTCATTGCGCATCCATCGTCGAATTACCAGCCGCCCGAGGCGCCACCGCCGCCGAAGCCGCCTCCACCGCCGCCGAAACCACCACCACCGAAGCCGCCACCGCCAAAACCGCCACCGCGGCCCATGCCGCCGAGCAGGGCCCCGAGCAGCAGGGCACGACGGCCGCCGCCACGACCACCACCGCCGCCGATGAGGAAGATCGCCACCAGCATCAGGAAAAAGCCCAGTATTCCCAGCCCGCCGGGTTGCTGCTGACCCACCGGCATGACCGGGCGCAGCTCCGGTGGCAGCGGGTCGCCGCCAAGCACGGTGATCATCGCTGACGCCCCCTCGCTGATGCCGGCGGCGAAATCGCCGCGCTGGAACGCCGGGACGATGATGCGGTTGATGATCACCGAGGATTGCGCATCGGTCAGCCGATCCTCCAGCCCGTAGCCGACCTCGATGCGGACCTTGCGGTCGTCACGGGCGACGATCAGCAGCGCACCGTTGTCCTCGCCCGCCTGACCGATGCCCCAGGCACGCCCCAACGTCACACCGAACTCCTCGATGCTGCGCCCCTGCAGATCCGGCACGGTGACCACCACCACCTGCTCACCCGTCGCCTGCTCGTGGGCGGCGAACAACCGGGTCAGGCGCGCCTCGGTCTGCGCGTCGAGCAATTCGGCCCGATCCACCACCCGGCCGCTCAGCGCCGGTAGCGCAGCTTCCTGGGCGACGGTACCGCCGGCGCACAACAGCAGGCCGAGTGCCAGCGCGAGTGCATGGATCATCGGAACTGGACTTGCGGCGCCTGCTCGGCGTTCTCGGCGGTGGCCTCGAAGTTCTCGCGGATCGGCATGTCGCTGTACATCAGCTTGTGCCAGATGCGCCCGGGGAAGGTGCGGATCTCGGTGTTGTAGCGCTCCACCGCGGCGATGAAATCGCGCCGGGCCACGGCGATGCGGTTCTCGGTGCCTTCGAGCTGCGACTGCAGGGCGAGGAAGTTCTGGTTCGATTTCAGGTCCGGATAGCGCTCGGACACCGCCATCAGCCGGCTCAGGGCGCCGGTCAGCTGGTTCTGCGCCTCCTGGAAGCGCTGCAGTTGCTGCGGATCGTCCAGGGTGCTGGCATCGACCTGGATCGAGGTGGCCTTGGCCCGCGCCTCGACCACGGCGGTAAGGGTTTCCTGCTCCTGGCGGGCGAAGCCCTTGACCGTTTCGACCAGGTTGGGGATCAGGTCGGCGCGCCGCTGGTACTGGTTCTCCACCTGCGACCAGGCGGCCTTGACTTGCTCGTCGTAGGTCGGAATGTTGTTGATGCCGCAGCCGGCCAGCAGCCAGGACATGAGAACGACAACCGTCAATTGCCAGGTGTATCGAAAACGCTGCGTTTGCATGATGCGCTTGTCCATTCTGTTAGCCAGTACGCAGATAAGAATAGCCAAGCGCCACAAGAGTTCAGGCCAACGATGAAACTCCCTTCGCCGCGGGCTGCGCCCACGGTGCCTGCGCCAACAGGGCCGCACAACGCGCCTGCAGATGCTCGTGGAGCAGCCGTACCGGCTTGCTCAGCTGGGCCCGATGAGCGCAGAGCAGGCTGAGCGGCGCCGCTTCGCCGAGGCACTCCGGCAACAGCACCCGCAGGCGACCGGCCGTAACGTCATCGGCGATGTCCAGCCACGACTTGTAGGCCAACCCGGCGCCGGCCAGGGCCCAGCGGCGCACCACGTCGGCATCGTCGCTGACCCGGTCGCCCACGACCTGCACGGTGCGCGCACGCTTTGCTTCCTGAAAACACCAGCGGTCATGCACCCGCCCGGCGAGCATGAAGCGCAGGCAGTTGTGCCCGGCCAGTTCGTCCAGCCGCTGCGGCGCGCCGTGGCGCTGCAGGTAGGCCGGCGAAGCGCACAGCACCCGGCGATTGCCAGCCGCCACCGGCAGCGCCACCAGGCTCGAATCCTGCGGCTCGCCGTAACGCAGGACCAGGTCCACCGGCTGCCGGAACAGGTCGGTCAACCCGTCGCCCAGCAGCAGGCGCAGCTGCAACTGCGGATGGCGCGCCTGGAATTCGTCGAGCCAGGGCAGCAGGACGTTGCGACCGAAGTCCGAGGGCGCCGACAGCTGCAGCACGCCGCTGATCGCCTCGCGGCCGCCAGCGAGTGCCTGGCGCCCTCGTGCAGGCTGGCCAGCGCCGCCCGGGCATGCAGCAGATACGCCTCGCCCTCGGCGGTCAGGCGCAGGCTGCGGGTGGAG
>NZ_AZSV01000034.1:0-43309 GCF_000582595.1 Pseudomonas sp. BAY1663 | reverse complement strand
CGGCCAGGCTCGAACACCCGCATGTCCGCCGGCCAGGGCGGCTCGGCGTACCACAGCGTGGCGTCCAGCCCGGGCCGGCGCGGGTCCAGCTCGCCCTCGCTGGCCGACAGCTGCAGGCGCAGCTCCGGCAGCTCGCGGTTGAGCCGGTCCAGCCGCGGGATGAACCAGCGCGCCAGCAGGCTGCCGGGACAGCCGAGCACGAACGGCGCCTCGGCGGTCTGCCGCTGCAGCTCGGCGCAGGTGCTGCGCAGGCGCTCGAAGGCATCGCTGGCGGCATCGCGCAGGCGCAGGCCGGCATCGGTGAGTTTTACGCCGCGTCCTTCCTTGGCCAGCAGGGCCAGGCCAAGCTGCTCTTCCAGTTGTCGAACCTGTCGACTGATGGCGCCGTGGGTGACGTGCAGCTCGCTGGCCGCCTGCTTCAGGCTGCCGAGCCGGGCCACGGCCTCGAAGGCGCGCAAGGCGTTGAGTGGCGGGAGGCTGGCTTGCATAGTTGAGTTTTCCTGACGAGTTGCAGCGATCTTATCGCTTTTTTTCCCCGCCGCATCCGGTTAGGGTGCATGCAATCGCGTAGGAGCGGGCCATGCCCGCGAACCGGTAGCCCGGTCATTGGCGTGGTTTCATTCGCGGCCAAGGGCCGCTCCTACAAAAGAACTCCAGGAGATCGCTCATGACTTCATACCGCAACGGCCCCGACGCCCGCGGCCTGTTCGGCTCGTTCGGCGGCCAGTACGTCGCCGAAACCCTGATGCCGCTGATCCACGAGCTGGCCGCCGAATACGAGAAGGCCAAGCAGGACCCCGAGTTCGCCAAGGAACTCGCCTACTTCCAGCGCGACTACGTCGGCCGCCCCTCGCCGCTGTACTTCGCCGAACGCCTGACCGAGTTCTGCGGCGGCGCGAAGATCTACCTCAAGCGCGAGGAGCTGAACCACACCGGCGCGCACAAGATCAACAACTGCATCGGCCAGATCCTCCTGGCCCGGCGCATGGGCAAGCAGCGTATCATCGCCGAGACCGGCGCCGGCATGCACGGCGTGGCCACCGCCACCGTGGCCGCGCGCTTCGGCATGCAATGCGTGATCTACATGGGCACCACCGACATCGACCGCCAGCAGGCCAACGTCTTCCGCATGAAGCTGCTCGGCGCCGAGGTGATCCCGGTCACCGCCGGCACCGGCACCCTCAAGGACGCCATGAACGAGGCGCTGCGCGACTGGGTGACCAACGTCGACAGTACCTTCTACCTGATCGGCACCGTCGCCGGCCCGCACCCCTACCCGGCCATGGTCCGCGACTTCCAGGCGGTGATCGGCAAGGAGACCCGCGACCAGCTGCAGGCCCAGGAAGGCCGCCTGCCCGACTCGCTGGTGGCCTGCATCGGCGGCGGCTCCAACGCCATGGGCCTGTTCCACCCGTTCCTCGACGACGCCAGCGTGAAGATCGTCGGCGTCGAGGCCGCCGGCTACGGCATCGAGACCGGCAAGCACGCCGCCAGCCTCAACGGCGGCGAACCCGGCGTGCTGCATGGCAACCGCACCTTCCTGCTGCAGGACGACGACGGCCAGATCATCGACGCCCACTCCATTTCCGCCGGCCTGGATTACCCCGGCATCGGCCCCGAGCATGCCTGGCTGCACGACATCGGCCGCGTCGAGTACACCTCGATCACCGACCAGGAGGCGCTCGACGCCTTCCACCAGTGCTGCCGCCTGGAAGGCATCATCCCGGCTCTGGAGTCGTCCCACGCGCTGGCCGAAGTGTTCAAGCGCGCGCCGAAGCTGCCGAAGGACCATCTGATGGTGGTCAACCTGTCCGGGCGCGGCGACAAGGACATGCAGACCGTCATGCACCACTTTGCCGAACAGGAGGAGCGCATATGAGCCGCCTCGAGACCCGCTTCGCCGAACTCAAGCAGCAGGGCCGTGCCGCCCTGGTCACCTTCGTCACCGCCGGCGACCCGGACTACGCCACCTCCCTGGCCATCCTCAAGGGCCTGCCGGCCGCCGGTGCCGACGTGATCGAGCTGGGCATGCCGTTCACCGACCCGATGGCCGACGGCCCGGCGATCCAGCTGGCCAACCTGCGCGCCCTGGCCGGCAAGCAGAACATGCTCAAGACGCTGCAGATGGTCCGCGAATTCCGCACGCAGGATCAGACCACCCCGCTGGTGCTGATGGGCTACTTCAACCCCATCCACCACTACGGCGTGCCGCGCTTCGTCGAGGATGCGCTGGCCGCCGGCGTCGACGGCCTGATCGTCGTCGACCTGCCGCCGGAGCACAACGAGGACCTCTGCGACCCGGCCCAGGCCGCGGGCATCGACTTCATCCGCCTGACCACCCCGACCACCGACGACAAGCGCCTGCCGGTCGTGCTGAACGGCAGCTCGGGCTTCGTCTACTACGTCTCGGTGGCCGGCGTGACCGGCGCGGGTTCGGCGACGCTGGAGCACGTCGAGCAGGCCGTCGCCCGCCTCAAGCGCCATACCGAGCTGCCGGTGTGCGTCGGCTTCGGCATCCGCACCCCGGAACAGGCGGCGGCCATCGCCCGGCTGACCGAGGGCGTGGTGGTGGGCTCGGCGCTGGTCGACCAGATCGCCAATGCCAAGACCGGCGAGCAAGCCGTCGAGGGCGTGCTGGGGCTGTGCCGCGAGATCAGTGCCGGCGTACGCGGCGCGCGCGAGTAACCGCACTGCCCTGCTCGAATGAAAAACCGCGGCCCGGTCATCCGAGCCGCGGTTTTTTGTGGCCTGCCAACCCTGGCGGCCATCTTCGGGCCATCACGAGCGGCGGCAAAAAACTCTCCCGGCAGTATTTGGTCTCGGCCTGAAAGGAGGTCTATAACCGACCGTCGATGAGGACTATCGACCGGCTCGATTTCGGCCACCCCGGTCGCGCGCGTAACATGCTGCGCACACCCGTATCCACTCGAGGAGATCGCCATGCCTGATACCGCCTACGTACCGCCGAAGGTCTGGAGCCACGACGCGCCCTCCGGCGGCAAGTTCGCCAATATCAACGCCCCGACCGCCGGTGCGCGCGAGGAGAAGGCGCTGCCGGTGGGCAAGCACCCGCTGCAGCTGTATTCGCTGGCCACGCCCAATGGAGTGAAGGTCGGCATCATGCTCGAAGAGCTGCTCGCCCTCGGCCACAGCGGCGCCGAGTACGACGCCTGGCTGATCAACATCGGCGATGGCGACCAGTTCGGCAGCGGCTTCGTCGAGATCAACCCGAACTCGAAGATTCCCGCACTGGTGGATCGCAGCGTCGACGGCGAACCGTTGCGGGTGTTCGAGTCCGGTTCGATCCTGGTCTACCTGGCGGAGAAGTTCGGCGCCTTCCTGCCCACCGAAATCCGCGCGCGCACCGAGACGCTCAACTGGCTGTTCTGGCAGATGGGCTCGGCGCCCTTCCTCGGCGGCGGTTTCGGCCACTTCTATGCCTACGCCCCGGAAAAGTACGAATACCCGATCAACCGCTACGCCATGGAAACCAAGCGCCAGCTCGACGTGCTCGACCGCCAGCTGGCCGGGCATCGCTACATCGCCGGCGACGACTACAGCATCGCCGACATGGCCATCTGGCCCTGGTACGGCGGGCTGGTACTGGGCGAGCTGTACGACGCCGCCGAATTCCTCTCGGTGCAGGAATACCGGCACGTGCAGCGCTGGGCGAAGGAGATCGCCGCACGCCCGGCGGTCGTCCGCGGGCGCAAGGTCAACCGCAGCTGGGGCGACGAGTCCGAACAGGCGCCCGAGCGCCACAGCGCGGCGGACCTCGACTGAGCCGCCGCCAATCCTCGCAGGGTGGAAAACGGCGCGGCCTTTTCCACCTCCCTGCCCGCTCGATCCATCCCCACGCCGGCCAACGGTTGCCGCTGCCCGGCCTTGCCAAGACTCCAGGCCAGACAATCCTCCGCTAGCGTCGCCTTGAGCAGTACAGGCGAAGCGAAGACAGGCAAGCACCGCCCCCCGGTACTCAATCCCAGGCCGGCGCGAAGTCCGGATTGGCGACCCGCTCGCCACGCTCAAGGGCGGCGATGGCGGCCATGTCCTGCTCGCTCAAACGCAGTTCGGCGGCAGCCAGATTGGCGGCCAGGTTTTCACGCTTGGTCGAGGACGGGATCACCGCATAGCCTTGCTGCAGTGACCAGGCCAGCGCTACCTGCGCAGGCTGGCGCCATGGTTGGCGGCGATGCGCTGGATCACCGGCTCGGCCAGCACCTTGCCATAGGCCAGCGGCATGTAGGCGGTGACATGGAGGCCCTGCTCGCGGGCGAAAGCCACCAGTTTGCGGTTCTGCAGCAGTGGGTGGATTTCCACCTGGTTGGTGGCGATCGCTTCGCGGCCGACGGCGGCGATGGCCTCGCGCAGGTGAGCAATGGTGAAGTTGGAGACGCCGATGGCAGCCGTCAGGCCCTGGCGCCTGGCTTCCAGCAGCTCGCCCAGGTATTGCGCCACGGGAATCGCATCGTTGGGCGATGGCCAGTGGATCAAGCACAGGTCGACCTGCTCCAGGCCGAGCCGCTGCAGGCTTTCCTGCAAGCTGGCGATGACTCGGCCAGCGCCGAGGTTTTCCGTCCAGATCTTGGTGGTGACGAACAGCTCGTCGCGGGCCACGCCGCTGGCGGCGATGGCCTGGCCGACTTCGGCCTCGTTGCCGTAGATCTGCGCGGTGTCGATATGGCGGTAGCCCAGTTCCAGGCCGGTGCGTACGGAGTCGATGACGGCCTGGCCCTTCAGGCGAAAGGTGCCGAGGCCGATGGCAGGAATCTGTTGCATGGAATGCTCCTTCTAAGGGGATCAGTGAACGGGGGCCAGTGTGCCGCCTTGCGTCTGAGGCGCCGGGGCGCGCTGGTCCAGGCTCCCGGCCCAGGCGGTCAGCGCCAGTGCCAGCAGGACCACCAGCGCACCGATCCAGGCGGTGTGGATCAGGCCGAGGTCGGCGACGATGTGCCCGCCGAGCCAGGCACCGCCGGCGATACCCAGATTGAAGGCGGCGATGTTCAGCCCCGAGGCCACGTCCACCGCCTGCGGGCTGAACTGTTCGGCTTGCCGGACCACGTAAAGTTGCAGGCCCGGCACGTTGCCGAACGCCACGGCGCCCCAGAGCAGCACGGTACCCAGAGCCAGCCAGGCATTGCCGGCGGTGAAGGTGAGCAGCAGCAATACCGCGGCGAGCAGGGCGAAGATCAGCTTCAGCGCGCCGATCGGCCCGCGTCCGTCGGCCAGCTTGCCACCCCATATGTTGCCCACCGCCACCGATACCCCGTAGACCAGCAGCACCAGGCTCACCGCATTGGCGCTGAAGCCGCTGATGTCCTGCAGGATCGGCGCGAGGAAGGTGAAGGCGGTGAAGGTGCCGCCGTAGCCCAGCGCGGTCATCGCGTACACCAGCAACAGCCGCGGCTGCTTGAGCACGCCGAGCTGGGCCAGTAGCGAAGCGGGTGGCGTGTGACGGATGCCCTTGGGCACGAACAACAGGCTGCCGACGAAGGCGATCACGCCCAGGGCGGATACCGCGAGAAAGGTCTCGCGCCAGCCGAAGTGCTGGCCGATGAAGGTACCCAGCGGCACGCCGGTAACCAGCGCCACGGTCAGGCCGGTGAACATGATGGCGATGGCGCTGGCCGCCTTCTCCTTCGCCACCAGGCTGGTGGCGATGGTCGAGCCGATGGAGAAGAACACGCCGTGGGCCAGGCCGGTGACGAGGCGCGCAACGATCAGCGATTCGTACCCTGGCGCCTGCCAGGCCAGCAGGTTACCGGCGGTGAACAGCAACATCAGGCCGAGTAGCAGTGCCTTGCGCGGCAGCTTGCCGGTCAGCGCGGTGAGCAACGGCGCGCCGACCGCCACGCCAAGCGCATAGAGGCTGACCAGCAGGCCCGCCGAGGGCAGATCGATGCCGAGGTCGCCGGCAATGGTGGGTAACAGGCCGACGATGACGAACTCCGTCGTGCCGATGGCGAATGCACTGAGGGTCAGCGCGAACAGGGCAATGGGCATGGGTGACTCCTCAAGAGTGGATGGCGCGCAGTATCCGGGCCAGACTCATGCGGAAAAACCGCTCAATCATCCAAACACCTTTGACTCGATATCAACAATAACGCGGAGGTGCCGCCAGCCCGCCGAAGATGGGGACTCCGACCCGCCGCTGCTGCGGCCAGCCTCAATCCACCCCGACGAAGCCACCGGTCTGGTGCTGCCACAGCCGCGCATAGAGCCCGCCGCGGGCGATCAGCTCGGCGTGGGTGCCGCTCTCGATCACCTGGCCCTGGTCGATCACCACCAGCCGATCCATGCGCGCGATGGTCGACAGCCGGTGGGCGATGGCGATCACCGTCTTGCCTTCCATCAGAGTATCCAGGCTCTCCTGAATCGCCGCCTCGATCTCCGAATCCAGCGCCGAGGTGGCTTCGTCGAGCACCAGGATCGGCGCGTCCTTGAGCAGCACCCGGGCGATGGCGATGCGCTGTCGTTGCCCGCCGGAGAGCTTCACGCCGCGCTCGCCGACCATCGCCTCGAAGCCCTTGCCGCCCTGGCCGTCGTCCAGGGACTTGATGAACGCGTCCGCGCGGGCCTTGCGTGCCGCGGCCCAGAGCTCTTCCTCGCTGGCATCGGGCTTGCCGTAGCGCAGGTTGTCGCGGATGGAACGGTGCAGCAGCGCCGTGTCCTGGGTGACCACGCCGATATTGGCGCGCAGGCTCTCCTGGCTGACCTCGTCGACGTTCTGCCCGTCGATCAGGATGCGCCCGCTCTCCAGGTCATAGAGGCGCAGCAGCAGGTTGACCAGCGTCGACTTGCCCGCACCGGACGGCCCGACCAGACCGATCTTCTCGCCCGGGCGAATATCGATGGTCAGCCCGCTGATCACCCCGCCGCTTTTGCCGTAGTGGAAATGCACATCCTCGAAGCGCACGGCGCCCTGCTCCACCTGCAGCGGCCTGGCGTCCTCGGGGTCGAGCACGTCGCGCGGCCGGACGATGCTCTTCATGCCGTCCTGCACGGTGCCGACGTTCTCGAAGATGCCGTTGACCACCCACATGATCCACTCGGCCATGTTGTTGATGCGGATCACCAGGCCCAGCGCCAGGGCGATGGCGCCTGTGGTGATCAGCGCCTCGCGCCACAGCCACAGCGCCAGCGCGCCGGTGCCGACGATCAACAGGCCGTTCATGCAGGTGATGAGGAAATCCAGGCTGGTGATCACCCGCGACTGCAGGCGGAACTTGCCGAGCAGCTCCTGCATCGCCTCGCGGGCGTAGCTCTCCTCCTCGCGCGAATGGGCGAACAGCTTGAGCGTGGCGACGTTGCTGTAGCCGTCCACCACCCGCCCCATCACCTTCGAACGCGCCGCGGACGCCGCCGCCGAACGCGCACGGATACGCGGCACGAAGTACCAGAGCGCGGCGCTGTAGCCGACGATCCACAGCAGCAACGGCACTATCAAACGCAGATCGGCAGCGGCGAACAGATACAGCGCGCTGCCGGCATAAACCACCACGTGCCACAGCGCATCGATCACCTGCATGGCCGAATCGCGCAGCGACGGCCCGGTCTGCATCACCCGCTGGGCGATGCGCCCGGCGAAGTCGTTCTGGAAGAAGTTCAAGCTCTGCTTGAGCACGTAGCGATGGTTCTGCCAGCGGATCAGATTGGTCAGCCCCGGGTTGATCGCCTGATGCGTCAGCAGGTTGTGCAGGCCGAACACCAGCGGCCGGATGACCAGCGCCACCGCCGCCATCCACAGCAACTCGTTGCGGTGCTCGGCAAAGAAGGTCCGCGCGTCATCGGTCGCCTGGGCCATATCGATCAACTGGCCGAGAAAGCTGAACAGCGCCACCTCGATCAGCGCGGCGAAAAAGCCGACCACCAGCACGGCCGTCATCAACGGCCAGACCTGCTTCAGGTAATGGGCATAGAAGCGCAGCATCCCGGCCGGCGGCGCGACGTCCGGGCTGGGCTTGAAGACATCGATGAGGTTTTCGAAACGGCGGAACAGCATGGGGAAGTCTGCTTTGTGACGAGGTGGGCGAACGTCGTTCGCAAATACGACCGCGCGGGCGCGGCATCCCGGTTGGACGCCCCAAGCCCGCGAGCGTTTCGCCAACCACATGCCCTGCCCGTCGATTCGCATCGGTGGACAAGCGCAGCGTTGTCCACCCTACGCCACGCCTTCGCCGGTATCACGTAGGGTGGAAAACGGCGAAGCCTTTTCCACGCGTTACGTCCAGGCTACCTCGCTACCCCTTCGGAACCGATTCCGGCCGCAGATACGGCAGCATATGCGCCACGTAATCCGCCTTGCCCAGCTCGATCCCTTCCTTACGCAGGATCGAATACGCGGTCATCACGTGGAAATAGAACTGCGCCAGCGTCCAGTCACGGGCGTATTGTTCTGCGGTCAGGTCGAAGATCATCCCGTTTGCCAGCTCGTGGGCGATTGGCTTGTCCGTGTTGGCATCCAGCGCATCGGCCGCAAGCCCGTCGAGCAACGCCACCGTCTCATCGATCCGGGCATAGGCATCGGCCAGCGAGCCCGGCCGCTCACCAGCCTGCCGCCCCTCGTCCAGCAGCTCGTTGATGGCAGCCGGGAAGGCCTCGCCCCTCAGCCGGCACACGGCTTCTCGCGCCTGCACGCAGGCAAAGCGAACCTGAGTCGACAGCGGAAACATATCGGGCGCCAACCGCACGGATAACAACGCCTGCGCCTCGGATTCCGGTAGCTGGGCCTGCGCCTTCTTCAGCCAGCCGGAGAGGGTTTTGAGCATTTGCGTATAGGTTGGGACGAGGAGTGCCGTTAGTTGCATGGCTTCATACCTTGTAGGGTTGAGGGTTTCGCCGAAGAAAGTGACAGGGTGTTATGAAGCTAGCCACCTGAAAGGTAAACAAATCCGTCCATTCCTCGCTCAGGCGGACGCTGAGGGAGAAACCTTGAAATCTGACAGGATGAATACCGTCTCGCTGCTTAAAAACGCTTCTACCTCGGATAAAGACGTGAACTTTTTATGGATAAGCCCTTCCGTTTCAGTGCCAGATGTGATCTTTACATCTAGCACATACGCTTTTTGATCGAATTTAAGTCGAGCTGAGTGCTCGATTAACGTTTTGCCCGTTTCAATCAGCGCAGTTGCCGAAAGCTCATGGTCAATCAGCGTCTGGTTGGCTTGGCTATTCAGCCTTTTTGTTTTTGCCTTTCAGCTCTTGGGCTGTCAGCCACCCACCTATCCATATAGCCGCCATTACAACCCAAACCCAACCATACGGCGGCGGGCGCCTAGCAGAAAAGCTTGAGGGTTACCCAGCCATTCCACGATGGCACTTACAACTTCGTCCATGGTGACTCCTTCAAAGCGTAATATCCGGCTTAGCTCACCTGCTCATCCCGAGCACCTATGAAAATAAAAAATAAACCTGCCCCCTTTTTCTCTTAGCCCCCCTTTCCCTTATGGGCTATTCCGGCCAACTGTTAGATGAATAACGTGAGGCTCCCGTTTGACTTTGTGTTTTCGCTATTGATTTATTATGTAAAAATTCTGTTCTGCAGTGCGGGCATATATTTGCATCGCGCCGCGCACTTTCCTTACACTGCGGGCAACGTTTCAATATCGACGCGAACAGCGAGTGCGGTAAGGCAACAATAAAAATTAGAGCACCATATATCCACCAGACAAAGAAGCGGCGCCCTTTAAGGGCTGCAATTATGGCTGGAATAAGACCTAAAACCAATGCAATGAAAAAGATCATGGAATTTCCTATGGTGTGCATTTAGCTGCGTTTCGATTGATTTGCCTAGAACAACAAAGGGGGCAGATTTATTTTTCTAGCAGGACGGAACATCTGCGAATAATAAATCTGCCACCTTTTCTCTCGCTTTTCTCCTCGGCAAAACGCCGCTCGCCACGTGTATCGAACTGGCATTGGGAGCGAACAGGGAAAAAGCGCGCCATCGGTACCTTCCTTGGAAACGGGCCGGTGCAACGTCAAGTTGCCGCAGCGGAACGTGATCGAGTGCGCAATTGCTGCGCGTGATGGCACATTAGCCACTGCTTCCCTACGGGTAAAGCAGACGATGGATTAATCCTCGCATTGGCCTAGGGCGTGCGGGTGTTCGTCCTGTTGATCGGCTGCAGGGCAGCGGCCAATCAAGATGCGATCGGCACTACCTGGTTGAAGCCATTCACCACTGCCGCCAGACTCCACCACTCCGCTCCCATCCACACGCCCCCACCTTATGAAAACCAACCTCGACGAAATGCTCGCCTTTGTCAGCGTGGTCGACAGTGGCTCGATCAGCGCTGCGGCCGAGCAGCTGGAACAGACCGCCTCTGGCGTCAGCCGGGCGTTGAGTCGGCTGGAGGACAAGCTGGCGGTGACGCTGTTGCGCCGCACCACGCGGCGCCTCGAGCTGACCGAGGAAGGCGCGGCGTTCCTGGCGCAGGCACGGCGCATCCTGGCCAGCGTGGAGGAAGCCGAGGAGCAGATGGCGCTACGGCGGCAGGCGCCGGCCGGGCGCTTGCGGGTCAATACCGCGTCGCCGTTCATGCTGCATGTGATCGTGCCGCTGATCGGCGATTTCCGTGCGCGCTATCCGCTGATCGAGCTGGAGCTGCACAGCGATGACCGCATCGTCGATCTGCTGGAGCGACGCATTGATCTGGCCATCCGCATCGGTGCCCTGCCCGACTCCAGCCTGCATGCGCGGCCGCTGTGCCACAGCTTTCGGCGCGTGCTGGCGAGCCCGGGCTATTTGGCGCGGCATGGCACGCCGCAACAGGTCGAAGAGCTGGCCGGGCACAGCCTGATCGGCTTCACCGAGCCGGATACCCTCAATGACTGGCCGCTACGCCATGAGCTCGGCGAGGCCTGGCGCATCACGCCATCGCTGCGCGCTTCCAGCGGCGACACCGTGCGCGAACTGGCGCTGGCCGGCGAAGGGCTGGCCTGCCTGTCGGATTTCATGACCGAGGGCGACCGCGCCCGTGGCGATCTGGTGGAGGTATTGGCGGCGCAGCGGGTCGACGTGCGCCAGCCGATCAACGCGGTGTACTACCGCAACACCGCGCTGGCCTCGCGTATCACCTGCTTTCTCGATTACCTCAGCGAGCGCCTGGGTGCCGACTCGGCGCGCTGAGGCCGCGTACTACTGGTCGCCGCCGCCCGAACGTGGCATCGGAATCGCCACGCTGCTTTCGATACCGCCGGCCTCGGCGTTGCCTTCCTTGCCACTGCCTTCCATGTAGGACGGCTCGATCTCGTCCCGGGCACGCTGCCAGTGTTCGGCTTCCCGGCCTGCGGGGCGGCCGTCGGCTTCCCAGATTTCATAGGCGCGCTGGCGGATGCGTTCGTCGACGTTCATGGCTGCACCTCCGGATGACGAGCCGGCGAACTGCCGGCCACTAAGCAGAAGAAAGGCCAACCCGCTGCAGGTTCCGACCGGGCGACGAGTGCGTTCGGCTGCAGCGTACGCTCAGGGAACCGTCACCGTCGCTGCGGTCTTAGCTCTGGATAAACGACGCCGACTGGCGTTTCATTCGCTCTTCGCCGCGCCCGGATCGGCCGGCGTATCGCCTTCTTCACAAAGGACCGCCCCATGAGCATCGCCCCCAACGCCGGACGCCTGCCCGACCCGCACACCCTGACCCACCTGCCGCGCCTAGTGGCACGCTACTACAGCGACCGGCCGGACCCGTCCGACCCGGCGCAGCAGGTGGCGTTCGGCACCTCCGGGCACCGCGGCTCCTCACTCAAGGGCAGCTTCAACGAGTGGCACATCCTCGCCACCACCCAGGCGATCTGCGATTACCGCCGCCGGGAAGGCATCGACGGCCCGCTGTTCATGGGCATGGACACCCACGCGCTGTCCGAGCCGGCGTTCGTCTCGGCGCTGGAAGTGCTGGCGGCCAACGGCATCGAGACGCGTATCGACGCCGGCTGCAGCGAAACCAACGGCGAGCCGGGCTACACGCCAACCCCGGCGATCTCCAACGCGATCCTCAGCTACAACCGCGGCCGCACCAGCGGGCTGGCCGATGGCATCGTCATCACGCCGTCGCACAACCCGCCGGGCGACGGCGGCTTCAAGTACAACCCCACCAATGGCGGCCCGGCCGACACCGGCGTGACCAAGTGGATTCAGGAGCGCGCCAATGCGCTGCTGGTCGCCGGTCTCGAGGGTGTGAAGCGCATGGATTACCGCCAGGCGCTCAAGGCCGCCACCACCCAGCGCTTCGATTTCATCGAGGCCTATGTCGGCGGGCTGGCGCAGGTGATCGACCTCGACGCCATTCGCGGCTCGGGCCTGAAGTTCGCCGTCGACCCGCTGGGCGGCGCCGGCGTGCATTACTGGCCGCGCATCGCCGAGCGCTTCGGCCTGCCGCTGGAGGTGCTGTCCACGGTGGTCGACCCGACCTTCCGCTTCATGCGCCTGGACTGGGACGGCAAGATCCGCATGGACTGCAGCTCGCCGCATGCCATGGCCGGCTGATCGAGAACAAGGACCGCTTCGACGTCGCCTTCGCCTGCGACACCGACCATGACCGCCACGGCATCGTCACCCGCTCCGGCGGGCTGATGAACCCCAACCATTACCTGGCGGTGGCCATCGAATACCTGTTCACCCATCGTCCGGGCTGGGGCGCCGAGGCCGGCATCGGCAAGACGCTGGTGTCCTCGTCGATGATCGACCGTGTTGCCGCCGGCATCGACCGTCGCCTGGTGGAAGTGCCGGTGGGCTTCAAGTGGTTCGTCGATGGCCTGATGGACGGCAGCCTGGGCTTCGGCGGCGAGGAGTCGGCCGGCGCTTCGTTCCTCGACAAGCAGGGCGGCGCCTGGTCCACCGACAAGGACGGGCTGATCCTCGGCCTGCTCGCCGCGGAGATCACCGCCGTGACCGGCAAGGACCCGAGCGAACGCTACCAGGCACTGACCGAGCGCTTCGGTGCGCCGGTGTACCAGCGCATCGACGCCGCGGCCAATCGCGAGCAGAAGGCGCGCCTGGGCAAGCTGTCGGCATCGCAGGTCTCGGCGAAGGAGCTGGCCGGCCAGCCGATCACGCGCATCCTCACCGAGGCCCCGGGCAACGGCGCGGCCATCGGCGGGCTGAAGGTGGAAACCGCGAACGGCTGGTTCGCCGCGCGGCCGTCCGGCACCGAGGACGTGTACAAGATCTACGCCGAGAGCTTCGAAGGCGAGGCGCACCTGGCGCGCATCCAGGCCGAGGCCAAGGCGCTGGTGGATTCGGTGCTGGCCGGCTGAGGGCGGCGCTTCGCCCGAAACGGTTGGCGGCCCGTCCTTTCTCGTTCGTGACGCCTACGACAAACGCGGCGGCTAAGCCGGCCGGCGCGCCTGGCGACGCCGGGCACGCGGCCTGAGCCGGCGCCAGCCGAGCAACACGCCGCTCAGGCTGATCACCAGCACGCCCGTGCTGAAGGCCAGCAGCAGGCCGTCGCGCAGCAGCGGCCGCTGCAGCAAGGGCAGCCAGTCCCAGCTGTGCAGCAGCTTGAACGCCCAGCGCACCGCACGCCGGCGCTGGTCGAGCTGCTCGATGAGCGTGCCGCTGTAGGGGTCCAGGTGCAGCCAGGTGGCGGCCGGATCGTCGAAGCGCACCCGCAGCAGCGGCAGCCGGCGCGGCAGCTGGCTGTACAGGCTCGGCTCGGTGCGCGCGTAGTAATGGAAGTCCTCCTGCTCCAGCCAGTCGAACTGCAACCGCTGGCCGGGCCAGGCGGCGCTTGCAAGGCGTTGCAGTTCATCACGCTCGAAGCGCTGCCGCACCGGCTCGCTCAGGTCTGCCGGCAGGATGCGCGTCGCCCCCTGGGCATCGCGGCCGAGCAGGTACGACCGGTCGCCGAGCATGTGCCACTGCAGCTCCACCGCGACGAGGCCGGCCTGACGCAGGCGCTGCAGAGCCGGCGCCAGCGCCGTGGGCAACGCCTCGGCACGCAGCGGCGCCCGCTGTAGCGCACCGGCAGCGACCGTGGAACGCTTGTCGAACAGGCCCCAGGGCTCCATCGACAACAGGCCTCTGACCAGCCAGAGCAGCAGTACCGCTCCGAACAGCAGGCCGCCGACGTGATGCAGGCGACCGGCGCCGGCCGGGTAGGGCGAGTGCGAGCCGTTGCGGTAGCGCCCGGCGAAGCGCCAGCGCAGCAGACCGATCAGCATGCCCAGCAGCACCAGCACCGCGCCGAGCAGGGCGCCATAGACCAGCAGCGGCGACCAGGCCTCCTTCGGCATCACCTCGCGCAACGGATAGAGCCAGTGCAGCCAGGCACCGAGCCGGTTCCAGGCCCGCTCGTGGGCGCTGGCATCGCGCACCACCAACCCGCTGTGGCTGGAGACGTAGAGCAGGTGCTGTTCGGCATCGTCGGCCTGGATCCGATACAGCGGGCGCTCGCGGGCCAGCGCATGATTGCGCGTCCAGGCATCTTCTTCGACCCGGTCGAGCAGGCGCACGTCGGCCCCGCGGGCGAACTGCCGCGCGCTGGCCAAGGCCTCGGCAGGGCCGATGTGCTCGATGCGCCGACCGCTGCGCGCGTCCACCGCCAGCAGCGGTCCGTCGCCGTAGTCCAGCAGGTAGCGCGGCGCGCCGCCGGCACCGGTCAGGCGCAGACTGAGCGGGGTTCGCGGATCACCACTGGCGGCAAGCGCCGCACCCGGCGCGATGCAGCAGCCGGCATCCAGCGGTGCCAGTCGCGCCAGATGCTCGGCCAGCGTCAGCTTGGGGTAGCCGACGAAGAGCATCACCACGCCGCTGACGACCCAAGCCAGGACGAACAGCCCCAGGGCGATGCCGAGCCAGCGATGCGCCAGGTACAGGTAGCGCTTCATGCGGTCAGAAGTCCAGGGTCACGGCGGCATACAGCGCGCGGCCATCGCCCGGCGCATGCAGGGTCTGGGCGCCGTCGTACCAGACGTATTCGTAGTAGCGGTCGGTGAGGTTCTTCAGCTGCAGGTCGACGGCCAGTTGCTCGGTCAGCTGGTAGCTGGCGCCCAGGTTGAACAGCACGTAGCCGCCGAACTTGCCCTGGGTATTCTCGCGCTCGAGGTAGTAGTCGCTCTGGCCGTTGAGCCAGGCGCTGAGCTGCAGGGCCGGCGTCGCCTGGTAGCTGCTGCCGGCCGAATACAGCCGGCGCGGCACGTGGTCGATCTCCTGGCCCTGGCTGGCCGGCAGGCTGGGGTCGGCCTTTTCGATCTCGGAGAACTGCCAGGAATGCGCCAGCCACAGGCTGAGGTCCGCGCTGGGGTAGAGGTTGAGCTGGGCGTCGTAGCCCCAGCGCCGGGTCTGGCCGAGGTTTTCCGACTCGCCGCTGGGATCGTTGAGCCGGCGCCGTACCTCGTCGGAGGCCACCTGCTCCCAGTAGGCGACACGCCCGTCGAGCCAGTGCGCCGGGCTGAACTTGATGCCGGTCTCCCAGCCGTCGTTGATCGACGGCGACAAGTCCGCGGTGCGCGGCGGCACCTTGTAGGCGGCCGCGCCGGTACCGATCTGGAAGGTCCGGCCCCAGTTGCCGTACAGGCTCAGCTGCTCGATGGGGGTGTAGATCAGGCTGATCTTCGGCTGCTCGATGCTGCCGTAGTCGTTGATGGCATAGTCGTTGCCACTCAGCTCGTCGGTGAAATCGCCCTCGATGCGATCGACACGAAACGCCGGGATGATCTTCAGCGATTCCACCGGCTGGATCACCGCCTGCAGGTAGGCGCCGTAGCTGTCGTAGTCGAAGCGCTGGTCGCGGGTCTGGGTCACGACCTGGCGTTCGACGGTGGTGTAGCGCTCGCTGCGGTTGCGCTGCTGCTCGGTGTCCAGCCCGCCTTCGAGGGCCAGGTCATGGAGCCAGGCGACATCCGGGCGGTAGGTCAGCGAGGTACGCGCGCCGTAGTGCTTCTCCTCGGTGGTGCGCCGCTGTTGCGGCTGGGCCTGGGAGAAACGTACCCAGCGGTCGTCGTCCAGGGTATTCAGCCAGACCTTGGTCGCCCAGCTGAGGTCGCTCGTCAGCTGGCTGTCCAGGTGCAGGCTGAGCTGGTTCATGCGCCGCTCGCCCATGTCGCTGGCCGACAGCGCATAGGACTGGTGTGGCGAGTGCCGTGCGTCCTCACGCGACAGGTAGCCCGGTTCGTCGGCCTCGGCCTCGTAGTGGCGGGCGATCAGGCCGAGGCGCCAGTTGCCGGCATCCGGCGTGTAGAACCATTTGCCCGACAGGCTGCTGCGCTCGCTGCCGGCATGGTCGCGGTAGCCGTCGCTCCGCTGCTGGCCGATGAAGTAGTTCTGCGTCCAGTTGCCGCTTTCGATGCCCTTGGCCAGCTGCAGCTCCTGGGTGTCGTAGCTGCCGTAGCGCAACCGCGCCTTGCCGTAGTCGCCGCCGATGCGTGACTGCACGGCGACGTTGCCGGCGATGTTGTACAGGCCGTAGCGCGGGTCGTTGGTGCCGCGCACCACCTCGATACCGTCGATCTCCAGCGGAAACAGCATGTCCAGGTAGGGCATGTTGCCATCGTTGCTGTTGCTGGGAATGCCGTCGATCAGCAGCTTGACCGCGTTGACTTCCCCTTCGCCGTTGAAACCGCGGAAGGACAGCTTGCCCGAGGTGGTGCCCTGGCCGAATTCGGTGAGCATCACCCCCGGCGCACGGCGAAACAGTTCCCAGGCATAGAGCACCGGTTGCTGCTCGAGGATATCGCCGCCCAGCAGGTCCACGGAGCTGATCACACTGCTGGTCTGCAATGCGCCGCCCGATTGGGCGGTAACGGTACTGTTGCCCAGCGACAGGGCGGTGGCGGCGGTTTCGGCGAAACCCGCCGGCAGATGGGCGGCAGCCAGGGCCGCGATGAGCAGGCGCGGCAGCACGGTGCGCCGCGACGAGTGCGCAGAATGTTCCAACATCTCGCGTATTTCCTTAGTGCAACAGCATGGCCGCGGCGAGCAGCCGTCGGCAGGCACCGGCACGTAAGCCCCAGGGGGCCGCGCTGGCGTTCAGGCGTAGCAGGAAGAGTGACGCCGGCAGGCGTCAGGCGAGGGGAGAAGCGCGGGGGTTGAGCGCCGGCCAGCGTTGCCGCGGTAACGGCCAATGGCTGCGCGGTTCGGTGCGGCTGATCACACTGGCACCGGCTTCTTGCGGCAACGACGGCGCCGCGCTGGGCAGCGCCGCCAGTCCGACGGAACCGGCGCAGCAACAGCACGGCGGCATCCCGCTGTGGCTACCCGGGTCATGCTCGGCAGGTGCTGCCGAGGCGTGCAGCGCATGCGCCCGGTGCAACTCGGCCTGCATCGCCGGGCAATGGCCGCTCCAGCCGAGCAGGCGCTTGGCGTCGGCCGGCAGCATGCCGGCCAGCGGCATGCTCAGCAGGTGCATCAACAGGGCCAGGCCGGCGAGCCAGGCAGGAAGACGGCGATGCTTCATCGACAGTCCAGAACAGCGCAGTTGCGAATGACGTTCATGATAGGAACGTTTATCAGGAAAAAGAGTTGCGCAAACTCAAGAATCGTTGCCGAGCGTCCGCCGTCCCGGGTTTACCGCCGCCCGGTTCGCCGCTTGCCGGTCGGCGGTGTCAACGGGCCCCGGCCATGACCTGGGCGGCCGTGCCGGACTTGGCAGCCAGTTGGCGCTGCGCCTGTTTCTGCTGCTTGTAGGCGAGCGCCGCGGCAGGGACAGGCGTCACGGTGCCGGTTTCCAGCCACTTCTTCAGGCGGCTGGCATCGGCCATGTGGGTGTACTTGCCGAACGCATCGAGCACCACGAAAGCCACCGGGCGCTGGTTCATGGTGGTGCTCATCACCAGGCAGTGGCCGGCGGCGTTGGTGAAGCCGGTCTTGCTCAGCTGGATGTCCCAGTTGTGCTTGCGCACCAGCGCGTTGGTGTTGCGAAAGCCGAGGGTGTAGTTGGGCTTGCGGAAGGCCACGGTCTTCTCGTCGCTGGTGCTGAATTGCTGGATCAGCGGGTACTGGCGGCTGGCACGGACCAGCTTGACCAGATCCTTGGCGCTGGAGACGTTGCGCTCGGACAGCCCGGTCGGCTCGACATAGTGAGTCTGCGTCATGCCCAGCGCCCGCGCCTTGGCGTTCATCGCCTGGACGAACGCCGTGTAGCCGCCCGGATAGTGGTGCGCCAGGCTCGCGGCAGCGCGGTTCTCCGAGGACATCAGGGTCAGCAGCAGCAGTTCGCGGCGGCTGATCTCGCTGCCGAGGCGCACGCGCGAGAACACGTCCTGCATTTCCTTGGCGTCACGGATGGTGACCGCCAGTTGTTCGTCCAGCGGCAGCTTGGCGTCGAGGGTGACCATGGCGGTCATCAGCTTGGTCACCGACGCGATCGGCACCACCATGTCGGGGTTGCTGGAATAGAGCACTTCGTTGGTCTTCAGATCGACCAGCAGGGCGCTGCCGGAGGCGAGTTCCTGGACGGCCGTCTTGCCTGCGGCCTGGGCCTGGATAGCGGGTAGCGCGGCGATGCAGAGCAGCAGCAGGCTGGCCATCGTACGACGAATATTCACGATAGGGTTTCCCGGCTCGAAGGGGTTGGAAAGGGGCGCCCCGGGCGCTCTGCGCTGCAGTATAGGGAATCATTCGACGACTCGCTCAGCCGTCGTGCGGGCAACAAGGTAAAGCCGTGCTGACAAAAGCCGGGGATATGTAAAAGTCCGGGTAAAGCCGTGCTGACAACGGCCCGCGCCGCCATTTCGCCCGTAGGATGGGGCCGTCCGCTGCCTGAGGGCAGTGCACCGTTCAACCGAGCTGGGCTTCCAGCAACGAGGGTCTCGCCATGAAAACCTCCCGTCTCGTCACCACGCTGGGCATCATCGGCCTTTGCCTGGGCAGTGCCCTGGCCCAGGCAGCACCTGGGCCGCACGACCAGGCCGCACGCAGCAACCCGCATGGCCAGCACGCCAAGCAACCGGCCGCGGCGCACCGCGAGCGGCCCGCCGCGAAGCAGCCGCACAAGGCGCAAGCGCAACCGGCGCGCCAGCAGTACCGGAACCCGCCCAGCGACTTCCGGGAGGTGCATCGCTCGGTCCATGCCAATCGCCACCACATCGGCCGCGGCCCGGCATTGCCGGCACACGTGCACATCGTCAAGGGCAAGCCGCTGCCGCGGGGCTGGGGCAAGCGCCTGAGCCCGCAACAGCTGCGCTACCTGCCGCACTACCACGGCTACGAATGGCGGCGCACCGGCAGCGACCTGCTGTTGGTGGCCGTTGCCACCGGCATCGTCTTCGAGGTGCTGCACGGGGTGCTGGACTGAGCCGGGCAGGGTGCGTGGGCCGGCGCACCTCTGGGCGATTCCGGGGTCTAACGCTCACACTGACCGAGGGGAGGTCCCGCCATGTCCCGCTTCAGCCACAAGCCCACCACCCGCGAAGAAGTCCAGCACGAGATCGACAGCCTGATGCGTGCGCTGGACGAACTCCGCCACGACGCCGCACGGGATTCGCGCCACCACCTGGATAACCTGCGTTCGCGCGCCGAATCGCTCTGGCACGACCAGCACTGGGACAAGCACTATGCCGAGCTGTCCCAGCGCAGCCGCGAGGCCAGCCGCATGGCCCGCGACTGCGCCCGCGAGCATCCCTTGTGCACCGTGGCGCTGGCCGCCGGCGCCTGCGCACTGATCGGCTACCTGGTCACCCGTCGCTGATCGGCAGCCGTGCCATGCTCAATGCCGAAACGCCACGCCTGAAGTTCGCCCTCTATGGTGCGCACTCGGATCTCGGCAGCGCGCTGCTGGTGGAGCTGCTCAGCCGCCAGCACGAGGCCGTGGTGCTGCTCGACGATCTCAATTCGATGGCCGCCCGGCCGGGTCTGCGGACCAAGCCGGGCGACCCCTTCGACCCGCTGAGCGTCAGCGAGAGCGTGGCGGGCATGGACGCGGTGATCTGCCTGTTCCACCTGCCGTGGCTGCCCAGCACCGATGCCGTCAGCGGCGAGTCGCCCCAGCGCGACTTCTATCAGGCGGTGCTGGCCTTGCTCCGCGGGCTGGAACGGGCCGCCGTGAATCGCCTGCTGCTGATCGCCGATTTCCCGGCCATCGAGCAGCAACCCGAGGTCGCGGCGGCGCTGCAGCGGCTGGCGGCCCACCCGCTGCGCTGGACGCTGGTGGACACGCCATCCTCGGGCGGCCTGCTGAGCGTCGAGGCCCTGGCCGGGGCCGCCGGCAAGGGCGACGCCAATCCCCACCGACAGCTGCAGCGCATCGCCGCCGGCATCGTCGATGAGCTGGAGTCTCCCCAGCACATCCACCAGCGCATCCATTTCCGCGGCTGAGCCGAACTCAGCCGGCGCTCAGTTGGCGCCGCAGTGCGGCAAGTACCGGCGCGGTGTCCGGGCGCACTCCGCGCCAGAGTTCGAAGGCCTCCGCCGCCTGTTCCACCAGCATGCCGAGGCCGTCGCGGGCCTGCGCGCCGAGTGCCGTCGCCCATCGGCAGAAGGGCGTGGGTGTCGCGCCGTACATCATGTCGTAGCAGAAGGTCCGCCCCGCAACGACCAGGCTGTCGGGCAGCGGTGGCAACTCACCGCCGAGGCTGGCCGAGGTGCCGTTGACGATCAGGTCCACCGGCTCGCCGAGCTGCTCGAAGCCGCAGGCCGCCAGCGCGCCGAGTTCGGCGAATTCATGCGCCAGCTGCTCGGCCTTGCCCGGCGTGCGGTTGGCGATGATCAGCGCCGCGGGCTTGTGGGCCAGCAGCGGTTCGAGCACGCCGCGCACGGCACCGCCGGCGCCCAGCAGCAGGATGCGCTGGCCGGCGAGCGCCACGCCGGAATGGACCAGGTCGCCGACCAGCCCGGCGCCATCGGTGTTGTCGCCCAGCAGGCGGCCGTCGTCGAGCTTCTTCAGGGTGTTTACCGCACCGGCACGGCGGGCGCGTTCGCTGAGCTGGTCGGCCAGCAGGTAGGCCTGCTCCTTGAACGGCACGGTGACGTTGGCGCCCAGGCCGTCGCGAAAGAACGCGCGGGCGAACGCCGGGAAGTCGTCCAGCGGCGCCAGCAGCGGTTCGTAGCTCAGCGCCTGGCCGGTCTGCGCGGCGAACATGGCGTGGATTTGCGGTGATTTGCTGTGGCCGATGGGGTTGCCGAAGACGCCGTAGCGGTCCATGGGAATCCTAAGATGAAAGCTGGAAGCTTGAAGCTTGAAGCTTTTTTCTTCCCGCTTCCAGCTTCAGGCTTCCGGCTGCTCTGCGAGCCAGTCGCGCTCCTGCAGGAAGTATTCGGTCAGGCGCGCTTCCGGCGTGCCCGGCTGCGGATGCTTGTCGTAGCCCCAGCGCACCAGCGGCGGCAACGACATCAGGATGGACTCGGTGCGCCCGCCGGACTGCAGGCCGAACAGGGTGCCGCGGTCGTAGACCAGGTTGTATTCCACGTAGCGGCCGCGGCGCAGGGCCTGGAACTCGCGTTCGCGCTCGCCGTAGGGCATCGCCTTGCGCTTCTGCACGATCGGCAGGTAGGCCTCGAGGTAGGCATCGCCCACCGCGCGCATGAAGGCGAAGCAGGTATCGAAGTCCCACTGGTTGAGGTCATCGAAGAACAGCCCGCCGACACCGCGCGGCTCGTTGCGGTGCTTGAGGTAGAAATAACGGTCGCACCACTGCTTGTAGCGCGGATAGACGTCCGCACCGAACGGCGCGCAGGCCTCGTGCGCGACCCGGTGCCAGTGCACGCAGTCCTCCTCGACCCCGTAGTAGGGCGTCAGGTCGAAGCCGCCGCCGAACCACCAGACCGGCGCCTCGCCTTCCTTCTCGGCGCTGAAGAAGCGCACGTTGGCATGCGAGGTCGGCACGTAGGGGTTTTCCGGATGGATCACCAGCGATACGCCGAGAGCCTGGAAGCCGCGCCCGGCCAGTTCGGGACGATGCGCGCTGGCCGAGGGCGGCAGGCCGGCGCCGTAGACATGGGAAAAATTGACGCCGCCTTTCTCGATCAGCGCGCCGTTCTCGATCACCCGGGTTCTGCCGCCACCGCCGCCCGGACGCGTCCAGGCGTCCTCGACGAAGCGCGTGCTGCTGTCCTCGGCCTCCAGAGCTGCGCAGATTCGATCCTGCAGATCGAGCAGATAGGCTTTGACGGCTTCGGTCCTGTCGTTCACGAAATCACCTTGAAAAAACCGCACGGCCGCCGGGCAGGCCGGTGCTGGAAAGGGTAGCGGCCGCTTCCACGGCCCGATAGCCGGCCAAGCATAGCACCTGGTCGATTGACGAACTCGATCGCGGCAGGTTGGATAGAAGCCTTTTCCCCCGGCAACCAGGAGTCAGACATGTCCAAGCGCATCCAATTCAGCCAGCACGGTGGTCCCGAAGTCCTGGAGCAGGTCGAGGTCACGCTCAGCGAACCGGGCGCCGGCGAGGTACGCGTGCGCAACCATGCCATTGGCCTGAATTTCATCGACACCTATTTCCGCGACGGCCTCTATGCGCCGCCGAGCCTGCCCTCGGGGCTGGGCATGGAGGGTGCCGGGGTGGTCGAGGCGGTAGGCGAGGGCGTCAGCGGCTTTCGTCCCGGCGACCGGGTCGGCTATGGCACCGGGCCGCTGGGCGCCTATGGCGAGCACCATACGTTGCCGGCGCGGCATCTGGTCAAGCTGCCGGAGTCGATCAGCTTCGAGCAGGCCGCCGCAGTGATGCTCAAGGGCCTGACCTGCCAGTACCTGCTGCGCCAGATCCATCCGCTGCAGGCCGGCGAAACCATCCTCTTCCATGCCGCCGCCGGTGGGGTCGGCTCGATTGCCTGCCAGTGGGCCCGCGCCCTCGGCGCGCGGCTGATCGGCGTGGTCGGCTCGGCGGAAAAGGCCGCGCGGGCCAAGGCGCTCGGCGCCTGGGCAACCATCGACCGCAGCCACGAGGACGTGGTGCAGCGCGTACTGGAACTCACCGACGGCAAGAAGTGCCCGGTGGTCTACGACTCGGTGGGCAAGGACACCTGGGACGTCTCGCTGGACTGCGTGGCGCCGCGCGGGCTGCTGGTCAGCTTCGGCAACGCCTCCGGCGCGGTCAGCGGCGTGAACCTCGGCGTGCTGGCGCAAAAAGGCTCGCTGTTCGTCACCCGGCCGACCCTCGCCGGCTATGCCGACACCCCGGAGCGCCTGCAGGCGATGGCGGACGAGCTGTTCGCGATGATCGCCAGCGGCCAGATCCAGGTCGAGATCGGCCAGCGCTTTCCGCTCGCCGAGGCCGCCGCTGCCCAGCGCAAGCTGGCCGGGCGGGAAACCACCGGTTCGACCGTGCTGGTGCCGTAGGTTTCGGGCTTCATGCCTTTGGCAGGCCTGCGGCCTGCAATCGCCGCAAGGACGCGCCCCACAAGGGATTCGGAGTGCATCGGCTGTTTTTGGTGGGAGGCCCGACCCCGGGGCGATGCTTTTCAAGCTTCAGGCGAATCGAGGTGCGGGCCTGCGCGCGCCCCGTCAGGCAGCTTTGCGCTTTTCCTTACCGCCTGGGGCCTGAAGCCTGCCGCCGATTTTTACGCTCACGCCGGCCGAATGATCTCGCCGCTGCGCAAGTCGCGGATGAGGCTGGGGTTGCGCCGCCCGCCCAGCGGGCCGTTGAGCACGGCATCCAGCTGCTGCGGGAAGTACTGCTCCACGCGCAGTCGCGAACGCGCCGCCGGGCGCCCGGCGGGGTTGGCCGAAGTGGACACCAGCGGCCCGGTCAATGCGCAGAGGCGGGCGACCAGCGGGTGATCGCTGACCCGCAGGGCCACGCTGTCGTGACGCCCGGTGATCCACTCGGGCAGCCGGTCGCGATGGGGTACCAGCCAGGTATTCGGGCCCGGCCAGCTGCCGGCCAGCCGGTCGAGCCAGCGCTCGGGCAGGTCGTCCAGCAGGAACTCGAACTGTTCGATATGGCCGGCGACCAGGATCAGCCCTTTCTCCACCGGTCGCTCCTTCAGCGCCAGCAGGCGCAGCACCGCCTCTTCCGCCCAGGGATCGCAGCCCAGACCCCAGACCGCTTCGGTCGGATAGGCAATCACGCCACCGGCCCGGACCACCCGGGCGACCTGCTGCACACGCCAACTGCCGATCATGCCGACCTCTGCTCGATAAATGGCGGCAGTGTACCCAAGCCGTCCAGCACGCGCAGGGGTTGAATGGCGGCGGGTTGAGGAGCACGGCGGCGAAGCCCGGCTTACGCCGTGGTTATGAGCCGGGCTCCGTGTTGGGCTTCGCTCAACCCAACCTACGGCGCTGCATCAACGCAGTGCCCGGGCCGACCACAGGCCGTTGTCGCAAACCACCTGTCCCTCGATTTCCAGCTCGGTGAGTTCGGCCAGCACCTGCGCCAGCGGGCGATCGAGCGCCAGGGCCAGCGCCTCGCTGCTCAGCGACGCGGCCAGTAGCTCGCGCAACAGCGGATGCCCGGCCTGCACATCCGCCGCCGCGGCCGCCGGCCCCGGAGCCAGCCGCTGCCAGCCACGCAGCCCTCGAGCACGTCCTCGACCGACTCCACCAGCGCCGCGCCCTGGCGGATCAGTTGGTGGCAGCCGCGCGCGCCGGATGGTGGATCGAGCCGGGAATCGCATAGACCTCGCGGCCCTGCTCGGCCGCAGCCGCGCGGTGATCAGCGAGCCGCTGGAGGGGCTCGCCTCGACCACCAGCACGCCGAGCGACAAACCGCTGATGATGCGGTTGCGTCGCGGAAAGTTGCTCGCCTGCGGGGCGCAATCCAGCGGCAGTTCCGAGACCAGCGCGCCCCCTGCTCGACGATCTGCTGCGCCAGCCGTGCATGACGCTGCGGATACAGCCGTTCGAGCCCGGTGCCCAGCACCGCGACGGTCCGGCCGCCGGCGTCCAGGGCACCCTGGTGGGCCGCGCCGTCGATGCCCAGCGCCAGGCCGCTGGTGATGACGAACCCTGCGCCGGCCAGGCTGCGGGCGAAGGCCCGTGCATTGTCCAAGCCGTTGCGCGAGGCACGGCGGCTGCCGACCATCGCCAGCTGCGGTCGCTCGAGCAGGCCCGGGGCACCGGCGACGAACAGCAACGGCGGGGCGTCCGGCAGTTCGGCCAGCAGGGCGGGGTAGGCCGGATCGTCCCAGCTCAGCAGGTGATGGTCGGGCTGCTCCAGCCAGAGCAGGGCGGCGCCGGCCCGTTCACGGATTTCGGCACTGCGCCGCGGTTCGGCACAGCTGGGCGGCAACCCAGCGAGCGCCAGGCGCTGGCCGGCGCGCTCAGCGCGGACGCGGCATCGGGGAAGGCGCGGAGCAACGTGTGCAGGCGTCGCGGCCCGAGGTCGGGCAGCAGGTGCAGGCGCAGCCGGGCTTCGAGCTCGGCGGGGGAAACGGCAGGCATGGGCGAGCACTCCTTGTCTCGTCGCACCGCATCCGTGCGGTGGTTTTCTCAGGCCAGGTGAAACAGGCCCCGCATCGGCGGGGCCTCGTCCTTACGGATTGCGAACCTTGTCCTTCACCGCCAGCGAGCGGGTCGCCTGCAGCACCAGGCCATAGCTGAGCTTGTCGTAGGTGCGGAACACCATCAGCAGCCCGGAGCGCTCGTCCGGGATCTTGACGTTCTCGCCGGTCACGCGGTCGCGCACGGTCTCGCCGGTCTTGTAGACCGCCAGCACGTTGCCGTCCTGCAGGCCGTCACGCGCACCCTTGTTCAGCGTGACCACGTCGAACTGGCCGATCTGGGTGACGCCACGCGGCACGTCGAGGATTACCCCCTCGATTTCCTCGGCCGGGGCGCTGGGCATGAAGGTGGAGTTGACCGCACGCTCCTCGCTGGGGAACAGGCGATCGCCGATACGCGCTTCCTGGGTGGTGCGGGTCAGCTGCATGGTGGCGATGTCGCCTTCGACCTCGGCGATCTCCACGGTGCCGACATCGTCGGCATTGATGCCGAGGAATTCGCCGGTCTCCGGATCGACGTAGGTCTTGCCCTGGCGGAAGATGCCGTAGGCCGGCAGGTGTTCGTTGAAGTCGCCACGCCCATAGATGCGGTCGCCGGCGCCACTGATCACCCGTTCGGCATTGCCGGCGACGATGTAGGGCGCGCCCTCGAACTGCTCGGCGGTGTCGATGATGCGGTTGCTCAGCAGGAAGCTGTTGATCGCCTCCAGCGGGATGGTCGGGATGGCTTCGGCCATCGGCGTGGTGCGCACGGTGGGCGACAGCTTGATGGTGCCACGCGAGGCACCGCGGTCGAGCACCAGCCGCGGCTGGCCGTCGATGTAGACGAGGTTGAGCGAGTCGCCGGTAGATCAGGTGAGGATTCTCGATCTGTGGGTTGGCGTGCCACAGTTCAGGCCACTTCCAGGGCTCGCGCAGGAAGCGTCCGGAAATGTCCCAGAGGGTGTCGCCCTTCACCACGGTATACCGCTCCGGATGGTTGTCCTTGAGCTGCACCGCGGCCTGGGCGATACCGCCGACAGCCACCAGCAGCAGGGCGAGTAGTGATTTCCTCATGTGGTGAATCCCTTTATTATGTGCCTTCACGTAAAGCGCCCTAGCGCCGCGGAACCCTTGTGGAACGCGGCATTAAGCCGTTTTCCAAGCTGCTCGGCATCTTAGCAGCGGCTTTTGACTTTATTCCATAAGTGCATCACAAACGCATATGGCCATTCTGAACATCCTTGAGTTTCCCGATCCGCGGCTGCGCACCATCGCCAAGCCGGTGGACGTGGTCGATGACGGCATCCGTCAGCTGGTCGACGACATGTTCGAAACCATGTACGACGCCCCCGGCATCGGTCTGGCCGCGACCCAGGTCAATGTGCACAAGCGCGTGGTGGTGATGGATCTGTCCGAGGACAAGTCCGAGCCGCGGGTCTTCATCAACCCGAGTTCGAACCACTGACCGAGGAGATGGAGCAGTACCAGGAAGGCTGCCTGTCGGTACCCGGTTTCTACGAGAACGTCGAGCGCCCGCAGAAGGTCAGGGTCAAGGCGCTGGACCGCGACGGCCAGCCCTACGAGCTGATCGCCGAAGGCCTGCTGGCGGTGTGCATCCAGCACGAGTGCGACCACCTCAACGGCAAGCTGTTCGTCGACTACCTGTCCAACCTCAAGCGTGACCGGATCAAGAAGAAGCTGGAAAAGATCCACCGCCAGCAGGCTTGAGCCCCGAATCTCCGAAGGCTTGCGACAGCAAGCCTTTTTTATTGACGAGTCTTCCCCCATGCGCATCGTTTTCGCCGGCACCCCGGAATTCGCCGCCCGGCATCTGCAGGCCCTGCTCGATGCGGGCCAGTCGGTCATCGCTGTCTACACCCAGCCGGACCGCCCGGCCGGACGCGGGCAGAAGCTGATGCCCAGCCCGGTCAAGCAGCTCGCCCTGCAGCATGGCATTGCCGTCTACCAGCCGCAGACGCTGCGCGATCCGGCGGCACAGGCGGAACTGGCAGGCCTGCAGGCCGAGCTGATGGTGGTGGTCGCCTACGGCCTGATCCTGCCGCAGGCGGTGCTCGACCTGCCGCGCCTGGGCTGTATCAACAGCCATGCCTCGCTGCTGCCGCGCTGGCGCGGCGCCGCACCGATCCAGCGGGCGGTCGAGGCCGGCGACGGCGAGTCCGGCGTCACCGTGATGCAGATGGAAGCGGGGCTGGACACCGGCCCGATGCTGCTCAAGGTGAGCACGCCGATCACTGCCAGCGATACCGGCGGCACGCTGCATGACCGCCTCGCCGAACTGGGTGCGCAAGCCGTGGTACAGGCGGTGGATGCCCTGGCCGCCGGCACGCTGACGCCCGAGGTCCAGGACGACGCGCTCGCCACCTACGCGCACAAGCTGAACAAGGACGAGGCGCGCATCGACTGGGCGCGCCCGGCCGTCGAGCTGGAGCGGCTGATCCGCGCCTTCCATCCCTGGCCGATCTGCCACAGTACGCTCGCCGGCGAGGCGCTGAAGATCCATGGCGCGCGCCTCGGCGCAGGGTGGGGCGAGCCCGGCCTGATTCTCGCCGCCGGCAAGGAAGGGCTGTCCGTCGCCTGCGGCGAGGGCGCGCTGCTGCTGACCCGCCTGCAACTGCCCGGCGGCAAGCCGCTGGCCTTCGCCGACCTGTACAACAGCCGCCGCGAGCAATTCGCCCCCGGCCAGGTGCTCGGCCAATGAATCCGCGCCTGGCGGCGGCCCGCGCACTCGCCGTGGTGCTCTCCGGCAAGGCGTCGCTGGGCAGCAGCCTGCCCGAGGTGCTGGGCAAGGTCGAGCCGCGCGACCGCGGCCTGACCCAGGAACTGGCCTTCGGCACCGCGCGCTGGCAGCCGCGTCTGGCCGGGCTGGCGGCGAAGCTGCTGCAGAAGCCGTTCAAGGCCGCCGACCGCGACGTCGAGGCGCTGCTGCTGGTCGGCCTCTACCAGCTGTTGCATACCCGCATTCCCGCCCATGCCGCCATCGGCGAGACCGTCGGCTGCGTCGACCGGCTGAAGAAACCCTGGGCCAAGGGCCTGCTCAACGCCGTGCTGCGCCGTGCCCAGCGCGAAGGCGAGGCGCTGCTGGCCGAGCTGGAACACGACCCGGTGATCCGCGTGGCGCATCCGCGCTGGCTGCAGAAGGCGCTCAAGGCGCACTGGCCGGAGCATTGGGAAGCCATCTGCGCGGCCAACAACGCGCACCCGCCGATGATGCTGCGGGTCAACCGCCGCCACGCCAGTCGCGACGCCTACCTGGCCGAGCTGCAGGCCGCCGGCATCGAGGCCTTCGCCTGCGCATTCAGCGAAGACGGCATCCGCCTGGCCACTCCCTGCGACGTGCAGCAGTTGCCCGGCTTTGCCGAAGGGCGGGTCAGCGTGCAGGACGAGGCCGCCCAGCTGGCCGCCGCGCTGCTCGAGCTGGCGCCGGGCCAGCGCGTGCTCGATGCCTGCTGCGCGCCGGGCGGCAAGACCTGCCATCTGCTCGAGCGCGAGCCGCAGCTGGCCAGGCTGATCGCCCTCGACCTCGAGCCCAAGCGCCTGGCGCGGGTGCGGGAAAATCTCGAGCGGCTGCAGCTCGATGCCGAACTGGTCGCCGCCGATGCCCGCGCCACCGCGCAGTGGTGGGACGGCCAGCCGTTCCAGCGCATCCTGCTCGATGCACCCTGTTCGGCCACCGGCGTGATCCGCCGCCATCCGGACATCAAGCTGACCCGCCAGGCCGAGGACATTGCGCCACTGGCCGCGCTGCAGGGCGAGATGCTCGATGCGCTGTGGCCGACCCTGGAGGTCGGCGGCGTGCTGCTGTACGCCACCTGCTCGGTGCTGCCGACCGAGAATCGCGAGGTGATCGGCGCCTTCCTCGAGCGCACTCCGGGTGCCCGCGAGCTGGACCTGCCGGGCGGCTTCGGCCTGGCGCAGCCCCATGGTCGCCAGTTGCTGCCGCAGATGGACGGCCACGACGGCTTCTACTATGCCAAGCTGATCAAGATCGCAGCGCAACCGCGCGAGCGGCATTCGTAAGCTGAACCCGGGCGCAGTCCGCCCGGGCCCAACATGGAAGCGGCGGCAATCGCCCATCTTTCAGGAGTGATCGCGTGAAGATCATTATTCTCGGGGCCGGCCAGGTCGGCGGCACCCTCGCCGAGCACCTCGCCAGCGAGGCCAACGACATCACCGTGGTGGATACCGACGGCGACCGCCTGCGCGATCTCGGCGACCGCCTGGACATCCGCACCGTCCAGGGCCGCGGTTCCTTCCCGCCCGTGCTGCGCCAGGCCGGCGCGGACGACGCCGACATGCTGGTGGCGGTGACCAACAGCGACGAGACCAACATGGTCGCCTGCCAGGTGGCCTATACCCTGTTCCATACCCCGACCAAGATCGCCCGCGTGCGCGAGTCGGCCTACCTGGTACGCTCCGGTCTGTTCGCCAACGAGGCGATCCCGGTGGACGTGCTGATCAGCCCGGAGCAGGTGGTCACCAACTACATCAAGCGCCTGATCCAGCATCCCGGCTCGCTGCAGGTGATCGACTTCGCCGACGGCAAGGCCCAGCTGGTCGCGGTACGCGCCTACTACGGCGGGCCGCTGGTGGGCCAGGAACTGCGCCAGATCCGTCGCCACATGCCCAACGTCGATACCCGCGTGGCGGCGATCTTCCGCCGCAACCACGCGATCCTGCCGCAGGGCGACACGGTCATCGAGGCCGACGACGAGGTGTTCTTCATCGCCGCCCGCGGCCACATCCGCGCGGTGATGAGCGAGATGCGCCGGCTCGACGAGAACTACAAGCGCATCGTCATCGCCGGCGGCGGGCACATCGGCGAGCGCCTGGCCGAAGCATCGAGAGCCGCTACCAGGTCAAGATCATCGAGATGAACCCGGCGCGCTGCCGCTACCTCTCCGACACCCTGGACAGCACCATCATCCTCCAGGGCAGCGCCTCGGACCGCGACCTGCTGGTGGAGGAGAACATCAACGAGGCGGACGTGTTCCTCGCCCTGACCAACGACGACGAGGCCAACATCATGTCCTCGCTGCTGGCCAAACGGCTGGGGGCGCGCAAGGTCATGTGCATCATCAACAACCCGGCCTACGTCGACCTGGTGCAGGGCGGCGAGATCGATATCGCCATCAGCCCGCAGCTGGCCACCATCGGTACCCTGCTGACCCACGTGCGCCGCGGCGACATCGTCAGCGCCCACTCGCTGCGGCGCGGCGCGGCCGAGGCCATCGAGGTCATCGCCCACGGCGATCCGCGCTCGAGCAAGGTGGTCGGGCGCGCCATCGAGCAGATCGCTCTGCCGCCGGGCACCACCATCGGCGCGGTGATCCGCGACGAACAGGTGCTGATCGCCCACGACGACACGGTGATCGAATCCGGCGACCACGTGATTCTCTTCCTCGTCGACAAGAAGCACATCCGCGATGTCGAGCGGTTGTTCCAGGCCGGCCTGACGTTCTTCTGACCCCACGCCGCAACCTGCCCGAACGACCCGCCCCGGCGGGTCGTTTCGTTTTATCAATCGTCGGCACCCGCTGGCCTGCCCGGATCGCTGCAGCGCCCGGCTCATCGCGCTTCGGCAGGATCAATCGCTATCGCATCCATTCGTCTCAGATCCCCTCCGATTTCCATTTTATGCCCAGCTTTTGTACCCTCCGCCTGCATCGGCGCGGATTGCCGCTGATTGGCAGATCGATTGATAAAGGCTATCGCAGCTCGAATCGGGAACCCCTGCCGCGGCATACCGCCCCTGTTCAACCCACCCGAATGCGCGAAATCCCCTCCTAAAACACAACGATCCGATTCCTCGGGTCTCTACAAGGAACAGGAGAATCTCCCATGAGGAACATCACCATCCCGACACCCACCCGCCGGCTGCTGATCGGCTGCGCCGCCCTGGCCAGCATCGGCTTCGGCAGCCTGACCCAGGCCGATACCCTGGAAAGCATCAAAGACAGCAGCAGCGTGCGCATCGGCTACGCCAACGAAACCCCCTTCGCCTACACCGCGCTCGACGGCACGGTGACCGGCGAATCGCCGGAGATCGTGCGCAAGGTCTTCGAGCGTCTGCAGATCGACACCATCAAGCCGGTGCTGACCGAATGGGGCTCGCTGATCCCCGGCCTGCGCGCCGGGCGCTTCGACCTGATCGCCGCCGGCATGTACATCACCCCCGAGCGCTGCAAGCAGGTGCTGTTCACCGACCCGCACTACCGTCTGCTCGACACCCTGCTGGTGGCCGAAGGCAACCCGAAGAAGCTGCGCAGCTATGAAGACATCGCCGGCAACCCGGATATCAAGCTGGCGATCATGTCCGGCACGGTGAACCTGGGCTATGCGCGTCAGGCCGGCATCAAGGATTCGCAGATCGTCCAGGTGCCGGACACCACCTCGCAGCTGCAGGCGGTGCGCAGCGGGCGTGCCGATGCCGCCATCGGCACCCAGCTGACCATGCGCGGCCTGGCCGCGAAGGCCGGCAACGACGTCGAGGCCATTGCCGACTTCCAGGACGACCCGGCCCGTGCCGGCTATGGCGCACTGGCGTTCCGCCCCGAGGACCGGGCGCTGCGCGATGCGGTCAATGCCGAACTCAAGCAGTGGCTGGGCAGCGACGAGCACCTGCAGACCGTCGAACCGTTCGGCTTCGACCGCTCGAACCTGACCGACAAGACCGCGGCCGAACTCTGCGGCTCCTGAAGCACCCCGGGCGGCCCGTCGGCGTTGCCGGCCGGTCGACCCGGCAGTGAACGCTGACCAAGGCTGTGCCGCCGCTCGCGCAGCCTCGGTCAGCGCTCCGGCAACCGGATAGCGCCAACATGACCGAACTACTCCCCCTCTTGCTGCAGGGCGCCTGGGTGACCGTCAAGGTGACCTTCTTCGGCTCCCTGCTGGCCATCGCCTGCGCGCTGACCGCCGCGCTGGCGAGGCTGCCGCCGCTCGCGCCGCTGCGCTGGCTGGCCATCGGCTACATCGAAGTCTTTCGCGGTTCCTCGCTCCTGGTGCAGCTGTTCTGGCTGTATTTCGTGCTGCCGATGCCACCGTTCAATCTCGAGCTGAGCGCCTTCGCCGTCGCCGTGCTCGGCCTCGGCCTGAACATCGGCGCCTATGGCGCCGAGGTACTGCGCGGCGCCATCCGCTCGGTACACCAGGGCCAGCACGAGGCCTGCCAGGCACTGAACATGACGCCGGCTACCCGCCTGCGCCGGATCATCCTGCCGCAGGCGTTGCTGGCGGCGATCCCGCCGGGCACCAACCTGCTGATCGAGCTGCTGAAGAACACCTCGCTGGTGTCGCTGATCACGCTCTCCGACCTGGCCTTCCGCGCCCGCCAGCTGGACCAGGCGACGCTGATGACGCTGGAAATCTTCGGCCTGGCGCTGCTCGTCTACTTCGTCCTCGCCCAGACGATCAACTTCGCCATGCGCCGGCTGGAACGCCATCTGGCGCGCGGCCGGATGCGCGGAGGGCTGTCATGAACCTGTTCGACTGGCAGTTCGCCGGCGAGATCCTGCCGCGCCTGCTCGACGCCTCGCTGACCACCCTCGGCATCGCCCTGGGCGGCTTCGCCATCGCCGTGGTGCTCGGCCTGTTCCTCGCCATCGGCCGGCGCAGCCGCCAGCGCTGGCTGGCCTGGCCGGTCGGCGGGCTGATCGAGTTCATCCGCAGCACGCCGCTGCTGATCCAGGTGTATTTCCTCTTCTACGTGCTGCCCAACTACGGCCTCAACCTCACGGCCCTGCAGGCCGGGGTCATCGGCATCGCGCTGCATTACGGCTGCTACACCGCCGAGGTCTACCGCGCCGGGCTGGACGCGGTGCCGCGCGCGCAGTGGGAGGCGGTCACCGCATTGAACATGCGGCCCTGGACCGCCTACCGCGACGTGATCCTGCCGCAGGCCCTGCGCCCGGTGCTGCCGGCGCTGGGCAACTACCTGATCTCGATTCTCAAGGACACGCCGGTGCTCTCGGCGATCACCGTGGTGGAAATCATGCAGCGGGCCAAGAACATCGGCTCGGAAAGCTTCCGCTACCTGGAACCGATCACCCTGGTCGGCCTGTTCTTCCTCATCCTCAGCCTCGGCCTCGCCTGGTGCGTACGCCGCCTGGAAAACCGCATGGAGCCCGCCCGATGAATACGCCAGTGCAACCTGACGGAACCCTGAGCCCGACGCTCGGCCCGGAGCAGCCGGAGCGCCCCATGGTGCGTTTCGCCGGGGTGACCAAGCGCTACGGCGAGCTCACCGTGCTCGACGGCCTCGACCTCGACGTGCAGGAGGGCGAGAAGGTGGCCATCATCGGCCCCAGCGGCTCGGGCAAGTCCACCCTGCTGCGGGTACTGATGACGCTGGAGGAAATCGACGAAGGCGTGATCGAGGTCGACGGCGAGCCGCTGACGCACATGCTCGATGCCAGCGGCCAGCTGGTGCGCGCCAATCCCCGCCACCTGCGGCGGATACGCGGCAAGGTCGGCATGGTGTTCCAGAGCTTCAACCTGTTCCCGCACATGAATGCCCTGCAGAACGTCATGGAAGCGCCGGTGCAGGTGCTCGGGCTGACCAAAGCCGAGGCCCGCCAGCGCGCCGAAGAGCTGCTGGCGATGGTCGGCCTGGAAGACAAGCTGGAGCATTTTCCCGCGCAGCTCTCCGGCGGCCAGCAGCAGCGCGTGGCCATCGCCCGGGCGCTGGCCATGCGGCCGAAGGTGATGCTGTTCGACGAGGTGACCTCGGCGCTGGACCCGGAGCTGTGCGGCGAGGTGCTGAACGTCATCCGCCGGCTCGGCGAGGCGCACAACCTGACCATGCTGATGGTCACCCACCAGATGGGCTTCGCCCGCGAATTCGCCGATCGCGTGTGCTTCTTCCATCAGGGCCGCATCCATGAACAGGGCACGCCGGACGAGCTGTTCAACCAGCCGCGCGAAGAACGCACCCGGGAGTTCCTCAGCGCGGTCAACGAGGCGCATTGAAGCGTCTGGCAGATCGTCGCGACCGCGCACTAGGCTAAAGACTAACGGCAACTCCACCCGGCTTTGCTTAACTTGAAGCCAATGGCCCGAAGGCCGCCGAAGGGGCATGACATGCTCGAATCCCTGGAAAAGATGCTCTCGCAAGGCATGGACAACCCCATGCTGCGTTTCGGCCTGGGCAAGGGTTACCTCGATGCCGGCGAGCCGGGCAGGGCGGCGCAGCACCTGCGCCGCTGCGTCGAACTCGATCCGAAATACACGGCCGCCTGGAAACTGCTGGGCAAGGCGCTGCAGGCCGATGGCGACAAGCAGGGCGCCCACCAGGCCTGGGAGCGGGGCATCGCGGCGGCGATCGCCCATGGCGACCGGCAGGCGGAAAAGGAAATGAACGTGTTCCTGCGCCGGCTCGACCGGCTTACCCCGGACTGAAACCCGGCCCGGCGACCGTCAATCGTCGCGCAGGAACTGCAGGCCGACGCCTTCGGCATCCACCCGCATCACCACCATCCGCAGCTCCGGCGCCGGGATCGGCAGGTCCTGCACCTGGCCGGTCACCACGGCCCCCGGTTGCAGCACCAGCAACTGTGGATGCCGGACATACACGCCGCCATCGGAGAGGTCGCGGGTATGGGCGAAGACCTCGCCGAAAGCGGGATGGGTGATGCGGATCCGGCACTTGATGCTGGTCCTGGTGTGCTGTCGCTGATTGCGCATGGGGCCATCCTTGTTGTCGTTGTTCTTCGCCTTCCCCACAGCCCCTAGGGTCTGTTGCCGTTTCGTCGCGAGCCGCGTTGCTGCGGCAACAGACCCTAGTACCAGCGCTTCTCGCCAGGCGGGCGTTTCTTGAAGCGCTTCATGGTCCACATGTACTGGCTCGGATAGGCGCGCACGTACTTCTCGATCGTCGCGCTCATGGCCGCCACCGCGGTTTCGCTATCGTCGCTGTACATCCCCTCGGGCGCCGCCTCGAGAATCACCTTGAAGCCCGAACCGTCCTCCAGGCGCAAGGCATGGAGGAACACACCGACCGCCTTGCCGCCGGTGAGCATGCCCGGGACGAACTTGCTGGTCAGCGCCTGAATGGCGAAGAACGGTACGAACAGACCGCTGCCTTCGCTCGGCTCGGGGTCGGCGGGGATCCCCACCGCGCCACCGCGGCGCACTTCCTTGATGACACTGAGGATGCCCTCGCGGGTCGACGGCGCGACGCGGTTGCCCAGCTGCACACGCTGCTGCTGCAGCAGGTCGTCCACCGCCTTCAGCTTGGGCGGCCGGTAGAAGATGATCGGCTTGCACTGCGCGCAGTAGAAATGATTGAGCACTTCCCAGTTGCCCAGGTGGCTGGTGATGCCGACCACGCCCTTGCCCGAGGCCAGCGCCTGCTCCAGCACCTCCAGCCCCTCGACCTGGCGGATCAGCCGCAGGGTCTTGTCCGCCGGCCAGATCCAGGCGCAGGCGCTTTCGGTGAAGGTCTTGCCGGTTTCGCGCAGGGTACGGGCGAGCAGGGCATCCAGCTCCGCGGCGTCCAGTTCGGGAAAGCACTTGTGCAGGTTGATCCGCGCCACCTCGCGCGAGCGGTTCGGCAGCTTCCACATCAGCCAGCCGATCGCCGAACCGAGGCCCTGCACCATGCGCCAGGGCAGGCGGGCGAACAGTCGCAGCGAGCCAACCACCAGAGCGCCCTTGAGTTTTTCCACGGACAGACTCCAACACTCGAAAAGGCGTCAAGTGTAACGATCGCGCCGCGTGCAGTCAGTAAAGGCGCGGCCGCTGCCTGTGCTGCAGGTCGCGTTCACAGGCTTCGACAGCGAAACCCGCGTCGGGGTGGCAGGCGAGGAAGTCTCCGGCATGCGGCCGCTGGGCGATGAGATCATGGCGTCTTCAGTTGCGCATGGCGGTCGCAATCGAGGGTGTGGTCCATGACCATCCCGCAGGCCTGCATGTAGGCGTAGCAGATGGTCGGCCCGACGAAGCTGAAGCCGGCCTTCTTCAGTGCGCGGCTCATGGCCTCGGCCTCGGGCGTGACCGCCGGCACCTGGTCGATGCGTTCGAAGCAATTGATCTTCGGCTGGCCCTCGACGAAGGACCAGAGCAGCTCCACCGGATTCTCCAGCTGCAACCAGGCGCGGGCATTGCTGCGCGCGGCCTCCAGCTTGCGCCGGTTGCGGATGATGCCGGGGTCCTGCATCAGCGCCTCGATCTCCTCGTCGGAGAGGCGCGCCAGGCGCTCGGCATCGAAGCCGAACAGCACCTGCCGGTAGCGTTCGCGCTTGCGCAGCACGGTGATCCAGGAAAGCCCCGCCTGGAAGGCTTCGAGCAGGAGGAATTCGAACAGCACCTGCGGGTCGCGGGTCGGCACGCCCCACTCGCGATCGTGGTAGTCGATGTACAGCGGGTCCGTGCCGCACCAGGCGCAACGTGGCATGTGGTCTCCTTGCGCAGGGCTCGTCCGATGGCCGAAACCATCGCAAGCGCAGCCATGCGGGGGGTATACTTCGAGGCTTTCTGTCGAAGCCCAGCACAGGTGAAATTTTGAGCCAGACTACGCCTGCCGTGCGCACCTTCCAAGACCTGATCCTCGCCCTGCAAAGCTACTGGGCCGAGCAGGGCTGCGTGGTCCTGCAGCCCTATGACATGGAAATGGGCGCCGGTACCTTCCACACCGCCACCTTCCTGCGCGCCATCGGTCCCGAGACCTGGAACGCCGCCTACGTCCAGCCCTCGCGGCGTCCGGCCGACGGCCGCTACGGCGAGAACCCCAACCGCCTGCAGCACTACTACCAGTTCCAGGTGGTACTCAAGCCCAACCCGGACAACATCCAGGACCTGTACCTGGAGTCGCTGCGCCGCATCGGCGTCGACACCTCGGTGCACGACGTACGCTTCGTCGAGGACAACTGGGAGTCGCCGACCCTCGGCGCCTGGGGCCTGGGCTGGGAAGTCTGGCTCAACGGCATGGAAGTCACCCAGTTCACCTACTTCCAGCAGGTCGGCGGCGTCGAGTGCTACCCGGTCACCGGCGAGATCACCTACGGCCTCGAGCGCCTGGCCATGTACCTGCAGGGTGTCGACTCGGTGTACGACCTGATCTGGGCCGACGGTCCGTTCGGCACCGTGACCTATGGCGATGTGTTCCACCAGAACGAGGTGGAGCAGTCGACCTACAACTTCGAGCACGCCAACGTGCCGAAGCTGTTCGAACTCTTCGATTTCTACGAGAGCGAAGCCAACCGGCTGATGGCCGCCGAACTGCCGCTGCCGGCCTACGAGATGGTGGTCAAGGCCTCGCACACCTTCAACCTGCTCGATGCCCGTCGCGCCATTTCGGTCACCGCGCGCCAGCAATACATCCTGCGCGTGCGCAGCCTGGCCCGTTCGATCGCCCAGAGCTACCTGCTGGCCCGCGCCAAACTCGGCTTCCCCATGGCCACCCCCGAACTGCGTGACGAAGTGCTGGCCAAGCTGGAGGCTGCAGAATGAGTGCACTGGATTTCCTCGTCGAACTGGGTACCGAAGAACTGCCACCGAAGGCGCTCGCCAAGCTGGCCGAAGCCTTCTGCGCCGGTATCGAGAAGGGCCTGAAGGACGCCGGCCTGGGCTTCGTCAAGGCCCGCGCCTACGCCGCGCCACGGCGCCTGGCGGTACTGGTCGAGCAGCTGGCGACCCAGCAGCCGGACCGCAGCATCAACCTCGACGGCCCGCCGCTGCAGGCCGCCTTCGATGCCGACGGCGAGCCGACCCAGGCCGCCCTGGGCTTCGCCCGCAAGTGCGGCGTCGATCTCGCCGAAATCGACCGCAGCGGGCCGAAGCTCAAGTTCAGCCGCACCATCGAAGGCCAGCCCGCCGCCCAGCTGCTGCCGGCCATCGTCGAGGCTTCGCTGAACGACCTGCCGATTCCCAAGCGCATGCGCTGGGCCGCACGCAAGGACGAGTTCGTCCGTCCGACCCAGTGGCTGGTGATGCTCTTCGGCGAGCAGGTGATCGATTGCGAGATCCTCGCCCAGCGCGCCGGCCGCGAATCCCGCGGCCATCGCTTCCACAGCCCGGGCCAGGTGCGCATCTCCAAGCCCGCGAGCTACCTGGAAGACCTGCGCGCCGCCTATGTCATCGCCGACTTCGCCGAGCGCCGCGCGCTAATCGCCCAGCGCGTCGAGCAGCTGGCCGGCGAGCAGAACGGTACGGCCATCGTGCCGCCGGCGCTGCTCGATGAGGTCACCGCGCTGGTGGAGTGGCCGGTGCCGCTGGTCTGCTCGTTCGAAGAACGCTTCCTCGAGGTGCCGCAGGAAGCGCTGATCGCCACCATGCAGGACAACCAGAAGTATTTCTGCCTGGTCGACGCCGACGGCAAGCTGCTGCCGCGCTTCATCACCGTGGCCAACATCGAATCGAAGGACCCGGCGCAGATCGTCGCCGGCAACGAGAAGGTGGTGCGCCCGCGCCTGACCGACGCCGAGTTCTTCTTCAAGCAGGACAAGAAGCAGCCGCTGGAACGCTTCAACGATCGTCTGAAGAACGTGGTGTTCCAGGCCCAGCTCGGCAGCGTGTTCGACAAGGCCGAGCGCGTCTCGCGCCTGGCCGGGCTGATCGCCGAACGCACCGGCGGCGACAGGCAGCGTGCGGCGCGCGCCGGCCTGCTGTGCAAGGCCGACCTGGCCACCGAGATGGTTGGCGAATTCCCCGAGATGCAGGGCATCGCCGGCTACTACTACGCGCTCAACGACGGCGAGCCGCAGGACGTGGCGCTGGCGCTGAACGAGCAGTACATGCCGCGCGGGGCCGGTGGCGAGCTGCCGAGCACCCTGACCGGCGCCGCGGTGGCGGTGGCGGACAAGCTCGACACCCTGGTCGGCATCTTCGGCATCGGCATGCTGCCGACCGGCTCCAAGGACCCCTACGCGCTGCGCCGCGCCGCCCTCGGCGTGCTGCGCATCCTCATCGAGAAGCAGCTGGACCTGGACCTGGTCGAGGCGGTGAACGTCGCCATCGGCCAGTTCGGCAGCCAGGTGAAGAGCGCCGGGCTCGCCGAGCAGGTGCTGGAGTTCATCTTCGACCGCCTGCGTGCGCGCTACGAGGACGAGGGCGTCGACGTCGCCGCCTACCTCTCGGTGCGTGCCGTGCAGCCCGGTTCGGCGCTGGACTTCGACCAGCGCGTGCAGGCCGTGCAGGCCTTCCGCACGCTGCCGGAAGCCGAGGCGCTGGCCGCCGCCAACAAGCGCGTCTCCAACCTGCTCGGCAAGTTCGAAGCCGGGCTGCCGGAGGCCGTGGAGCCGCGCTGGTTCGACAACGCCACCGAGTTCTCGCTGTACTCGGCGATCCAGCAGGCCGAGCAGGCCGTGCAGCCGCTCGCCGCGGCACGCCAGTACCGCGAGGCACTGGAGCGCCTGGCGCACCTGCGCGGCCCGGTGGATGCCTTCTTCGAGGCGGTGCTGGTGAATGCCGAGGATGCCTCGGTGCGCGCCAACCGTTATGCCTTGCTGGCCCGGTTGAGAGGACTGTTCCTTGGCGTTGCCGATATTTCCGCACTTGGCTAAGCCGGTGAAGCTGATCGTGCTGGACCGCGACGGGGTGATCAACGAGGACTCCGACGCGTACGTCAAGTCGGTGGACGAGTGGATCCCCATCCCGGGCTCGCTGGAGGCCATCGCGCGGCTGTGCAAGGCCGGCTGGACGGTGGCGGTGGCCACCAACCAGTCCGGCGTGGCGCGCGGCAAGTTCGATGCGAGCACCCTCGGCGACATGCATTTCAAGATGCAGCAACTGGTGATGGAGCAGGGCGGGCGCATCGACCTGATCGTGCACTGCCCGCACGGCCCGGATGACGGCTGCGAGTGCCGCAAGCCCAAGCCGGGGATGTACCGCAGCATCGCCGAGCACTTCGGCCTGGCGGACCTCAAGGGCGTCCCGGTGGTCGGCGACAGCATCGTGACCTGCATGCCGGCATGCTGCTCGGCGGCGTGCCCTACCTGGTCAGGACCGGCAAGGGCCTGCGGACGCTGGAAGGCGCGCTGCCGCCGGGCACGCAGGTCTTCGATGACCTGGCCGCCGTTGTCGATCATCTACTCGAGAGTTCTCGATGAGCCTGCTGCCCCTGCGCATCGCGCTGTTCTATTTCCTGCTGGCGTTCACCGCTTTCGCCTGGTGCCTGGTCAGCCTGGTCTGTGCACCGTTCATGGGCTTCCGCGCGCGCTACCGCTTCGTGGTGCAGAACTGGTGCCGCTGCGCCGTCTGGCTGGCCAGGACCCTGGTCGGCCTGCGCTATGAAGTGCATGGCGCGGAAAACATCCCGGCGCGTCCCTGCGTG
The DNA here is from genome assembly GCF_000582595.1 of Pseudomonas sp. BAY1663. Taxonomy (NCBI): domain Bacteria; kingdom Pseudomonadati; phylum Pseudomonadota; class Gammaproteobacteria; order Pseudomonadales; family Pseudomonadaceae; genus Pseudomonas; species Pseudomonas sp. BAY1663. The sequence continues at coordinate 2,726 of NZ_AZSV01000034.1, read as the reverse complement.
ATCCTGGCCAAGCACCAGAGCACCTGGGAAACCTTCTTCCTCTCGGCGTATTTCGAGCCGCTGACCCAGGTGCTCAAGCGCGAGCTGCTGCGCGTTCCCTTCTTCGGCTGGGCGATCATGCTGCTCAAGCCCATCGCCATCGATCGCGACAATCCCAAGGCAGCCCTGCGCCAGGTCGCCAAGCAGGGCCATGAGCGGCTGGAGCAGGGCGCTGGGTGCTGATCTTCCCGGAAGGCACCCGGGTACCGGTCGGCCAGCCGGCCAAGTTCTCGCGCAGCGGCGCAGCGCTGGCGATCAATGCCAACCTGCCGGTACTGCCGATCGCCCACAACGCCGGCATGTTCTGGCCCAAGGCCGGTTGGGGCAAGCGCCCGGGCACCATCCAGGTGGTCATCGGCCCGGCCATGCACGGCGAAAGCGGGAGCCCGCGCGCCATCGCCGAGCTCAACCAGCGCGCCGAGGATTGGGTGAACGCCCAGGTGCAGCAGCTCGAAGCCCAGGGCCGTCCGGGCGATTGACCTTTTTCCACGGCGCGACACGGAAGTCTGCCCCTCCACACGAGTCTCGTATGCAGCAGATTCCCAACCATCAGCTGGTCGCCGAATGGCTGCGCCTGCTGGACGAATACCCCGCCGAGGCCGCCGCCGCCCTGCACGCCGCAGCGGAAGAAAGCAGCGCCGAACTGGCGCGCTACTTCTACGAGCAGATGCTGGCCGACCCGCACTCGGCCAGCTTCCTGTCCCATGAACAGGTGAAGAACCGCCTCGGCCAGTCCATGCAGAACTGGATCATGACGATCTTTTCCGCCACCGCGCACAGCGACCTGGATGCCGTCGTCGACCTGCAGCGCAAGATCGGCGAGATCCATGCCCGGATCGAGATTCCGGTCAGCCTGGTGCTGCGCGGAGCCCGCTCGCTCAAGGGACGCCTGCGCCAGCTGCTGGAGCAGCGCGGCCTGGACGAGCCGGTGCGGCGCAAGGCGGCGCGGATGGGCGCGGACATCATCGACCTGGCGGTGGAGATCATCTGCTTCGCCTTCTCCCAGTCGCATGATCGCAACTCGCGGGCCGAGGAGGCCTACCGGCTGTTCTCGGTATCGCAGAACATCGGGGCCGAGAAGGAGCGCCAGCGCGCCGCGCTGCTAGACTGGGAAAACCAGCTGATGTTCGACCTGGCCGTCGGCAACACCGGCGGCATGCTGCCGCAACTGGCCGGCTCGGAGTTCGGCCTGTGGTTCCGCCACAAGGCCTCGCATGCCTTCCAGGGCTCGCCGGAAAGCGCCAGCATTCTCGACTACATCGAGCAGATCGACCGGGGCCTGACCGGCCTCGCGACGCAGGCGCCCGGCAGCAGCGGCCACCTGCCGGCGCTGCACCAGATCCGCGAGCATACCCGCTCGATCAAGTTCCTCCTCGACAGCCTGTTCGAGCAGGCCAACGACCTCGAGGCCGGTCGCGACGTGCTGACGCGCCTGCTCAACCGCAAGTTCCTGCCGGTGGTGATGGGCAAGGAAGTGCTCTACAGCCGCCAGTCCGGCAACACCTTCGGCGTGCTGATCATCGATGTCGATCACTTCAAGAAGATCAACGACGGCCATGGCCACGACGGCGGCGACCTGATCCTGCAGCAGGTCGCCACGCTGCTCGCCGCCAACACCCGGGGCGGCGACTATGCGTTCCGCCTCGGCGGCGAGGAGTTTCTCCTGGTGCTGGTGGACATCGACGCCGACAAGGCCCTGCGCGCCGCAGAGAAGCTGCGCGAGCGCATCGCCAGGGAACGCTTCCGCCTGCCGCTGGGCGGCGAATTGAGCGTGACGGTGAGCATCGGCATGGCGGTACACGATGGCCATCCCGACTACGAGCGCCTGCTGCAGCGCGCCGACCAGGCGCTCTACCAGGCGAAGAACGCCGGGCGCAATTGCTGCGTGCTCAGCAAGCCGGAGTGAGCGCTGGAGAGTCTACGGCAGGGCAGGGCGCGTGGCCTGAGCAAGGCTTGGACTGGCTCTTGTAGGTTGGGTTGAGCAACGCGAAGCCCAACGAGCGGAGCATCAAGCAATGCTTCGCTACGCTCGGCCTCTTGTGACGACGTCGCTTCGCTATGCGTTGGGCTTCGCCGCTATGCACCTCAACCCAACCTACGCGCTTGCCTCCATGCAGCAGACGCGGCTTGGGCTGGCTCCTGTAGGTTGGGTTGAGCAACGCGAAGCCCAACGAGCGGAACATCAAGCAACGCGCCGCTGATGCGCCGGAGCGCGTCCTACGGCCGCGCCTTTGGGCGCCCTCACGGTGAACGAAAAAAGGGAGCAGACTCGCATCCGCTCCCTTTCCAGGGGGTGCCGCTTCAGCAGCTGGCCTCAGGCCGGCGCCGACGTCCGGATCAGGTGATCGAAGGCGCTCAGCGAGGCCTTGGCTCCTTCGCCCATGGCGATGACGATCTGCTTGTACGGCACCGTGGTCACGTCGCCCGCGGCGAATACCCCGGGGAGGCTGGTCTGGCCCTTGGCGTCGACGATGATTTCGCCGTACGGGCTCAGTTCCACGCTGCCCTTGAGCCAGTCGCTGTTGGGTAGCAGGCCGATCTGCACGAAGATGCCTTCCAGTGCCACGCTGTGCATTTCATCCGTGGCGCGGTCCTTGTAGAGCAGGCCGGTGACTTTCTGCCCGTCGCCCTGGACTTCGGTGGTCTGCGCCATTTTCAGGATGGTGACGTTGGGCAGGCTCTGCAGT
>NZ_AZSV01000033.1:0-43779 GCF_000582595.1 Pseudomonas sp. BAY1663 | reverse complement strand
CAGGGTTTCCCTAGGGACGTGTCAATCGCTAGCTCGGCGTATTCGGCGAGCGGAAAATCTTTAAAGACTTTTATCACTGAGAGGGCTTTTCCCTTATCCATTTAAAGCCTCAAGTTCTATTTCATTCACGGGCATACCATCGCCTAGCTACTTCCGTTGTAATCGCTATCCCGCGTTTTGACTGGGCAAGTTTGAGTGTGCTTCTTCGTAGCCAGGAGAGATCTGCCCTTTTGTTGGATCGATCTCACCCTTCCAAAGCCAAAGCTCATATTGAGGAAAGGCTTTCAGCAGCTCCTCCATATCTTCAATACGGCTTTTACCTTGCGATTTGTCGCTACGGTCTGCCATCGCTGTCGCTCAGTGATAGCGGTGGTTTCGGCTAGCTTGGTTGCGCCCCAGGTGGCGAACAAGCGTTCTAAGTCGCTCTTCTATCATTCCGAAAAGCTCTTAAAAATGATGAATAATTTAAATAGTTCATTACTGGTAGCATCGCCGTCTGATAAATAATTCATCAGCGCCTAAGCGCTACTGCCACGAATAGTGACGGAACGAGCATGGAACTGGAAGAGCTAGAACCTTCAAAGCTGATCGCCCACAGCAGGACGTGGAAACCGTCGAAGCCTGGGCTGAACGCAACGGCCTGACATGCTCCATGGCCCGCGCCTGGGTCTACCGGGGCGTACTCCCCACCGTAAAGCTCGGCAAGCGCCGCATGATTAACAGTGCGCTGCTGCGTAGCTGGCTGCTGGAACAGGAGTGGACCGCATGATCCGCACCGTCTACGGAAAGCCAGGGGAGGGGATGACCTATGCAGAAGCCGGCCAGTTATCAACGCCTTCCGCACGCCCAGGACTGCGACTGCTCTGTCTGCTGGTCCAGACGCGAAATGGCGAAACCCGATCCCTCCCGGTTCACACCCTGTGCCCTATGCCGCCCCGCGTATGCGCGGCCGATTCGCACGCTGCAAATGGGCTGCGTCGGTGGAATCTGGAAGGCTCTGCTCTCGGAGTGGACAGTGGAACCGGCCTTTATCTGCGAGAAGCACACGCCACCCGAGCGCCCCGCGAAGTGGTGGAGCGTTATCTACGACTCGGGCAAGCCAACGCCCTACGTGCCGATCCACGAACCGTTCGAGCTGGTGGGGTAGGGCGTAAGCTGAAAGAGATCCTGGGCCATGCCTCGCTGAACATGACTATGAGGTATGCCCACCTCGCGCCTGAGCATTTGAGCGATGCGATCAGGTTAGGACCGTTGGCCGGCATCACGTTACCGCTCGCCAGCCAGTAATCGGATCAATTGAAGGAGGTGCGCCACTGGCGTACTATTCGTTTATGATCTTTATCGAGACACCGATCTTCACCAAGCGTCTGCGGGATCTGCTTAGCGATGACGCCTACGCGGAGTTTCAGCGGCAACTGGCTGACCGGCCGGATATGGGCGATGTGATTGAAGGTACTGGCGGCATTCGCAAGGTTCGCGTTGCGTCTAGCGGTCACGGTAAGCGAGGCGGGTCCAGGGTCATCTACTACCACTTCACGGCGGCTTCGCAGATCGCATTACTGCTGATCTATCCGAAGAACGAGAAGGATGACCTGACGGCAGACGAGCGTAAGGTGCTCAAGCAAATCATCGAGCGGTGGAGGTAATCACCATGAGCAAATTCTTCGAAGACCTTCTGGAAAGCGTCCAGCAGATGGACGAGATTCACCGTGGTGAACGTCAGCCTCGCGGGAATTCGTCGTCGACTCGCTGCAGGTGAAGGAGATCCGCAAGGCAACCGGTCTGACCCAGGCCAAGTTCGCAGCGATGATCGACGTTCAACTGGGTACGCTGCGAAACTGGGAACAAGGTCGACGCGAACCGACCGGACCGGCAAAGGCGCTGCTGCGCGCCATCCATAACGATCCGAAGCACGTTATCCAAGCGCTTTCTTCCGTCTGATCACCGCCTAGTCGGCTAGACGCTAGCTACGGAAATTCCACACTTTGGGCAAGGACGCTGACATGGATTTAGACGTGCTTCTTTCAAGATCTGCTGCTCTAGAGCAGTCGCTATATAAGTGCTTTTCAGTACCTGTATATGACTCGTCTCCTAGACTGGTTGCTAGCAAGACATTGTCTGCCCTTGCTTTCGAGCACTCACAGGCGATTAAACACTTAATAGCCGCCGGCCTTTATACGTCTGCGGCAGCGTTGTTAAGGGTGCAATATGAGTCGCTGGTTCGCTCTATGTGGGTGCTTTATGTAGCGTCCGACTCACAGGCGGAGCTGATCATTTCAGACCTTACATACGATAGCGCAAAGAAGGGGTCCACTATTCCGATGCTCAGTCAGATGCTCGTTGCCATCGAAGAAAAGGCACCGCACGCACCGATTGAGATGCTAAAGGAATTCAAGCATTACTCTTGGAAGCCTTTAAGCTCATACGTCCATGGTGGAATTCATGCGGTGAATCGCTTCAGCCGAGGATTTCCGGCGCCGCTTGTTCACGCCATGGTCACCCATTCAAACGGGCTATTAACGATTGCGGCCAACCTTGGACTAATTGTTTCTGGCGCCCCGCCTACTGATCAGATCCCAAAAATTCAACGAGAATTTGGAGACTGTTTGCCACTTCCTGCCGTTCCGCGCCCAGCCGCGACTGAGCCATCGCATTAGGCTGACCGGAATTCGTGGAAGGGTGTTTTCGACACTTCTTCGACACCACCAAAAGCCAGAAACAAAAAAGCCCTGTAAAAACAGGGCCTTATCGTACGGTATCTGGAGCGGGCGAAGGGAACAGCACCCGGTCGCTAACTCGTTTATTACGAACGTTTTTTCCGATCCAAGCGTCACGGAATGGACTCGATTGTGGACTCAAGTCTTCGGCCTGGTCAACGCAGGCCGTTGCGGGTGATCCAAAGCGAGCCAAGCACATCCATCAACAGCCAGAGCATCGGATTTCATACCGAAGTCTATCTGTCCACTGGCACATCACGCCACAGGCCGCTACGGACAGGTGAGCTGCGTCCTCAAAGGATTGACTCATCATCGACAGGCCCGGTCCCGCCCGCCTTTCGCCCGCTCGATGAACCGCTTCATGGGCTCCGAGGGTTCGCCCCGGCGGCGCAGCAGGTAGGTAGAGAGCACCGGTGGGCTGCCGGCCAAGGGACGAATGGAGATGTCCGGGCGCTGTAGCGTCTGCACCTGCGAGGCGATGGCGAAGCCGATGCCGTAGCCGGCACCGACCAGGGTCAGCATCACGCCCAGGCTGGTCACTTCATCGACCAGCTTGAGCGGCGTGCCTGCGTCCTGCAGCAGCGCTTGAATCTGATGGCGGCAGCCCGATCCCGATTCGGGATGGCACAGAACCAGCGGGAACTTCAGGCTTCGGCCAGCGGCACCTGCACGTGTGCCAGCAAGGGGTGGCGTGCGGGCACGATCACCGACAGCGGATCGGTCCACACCGGCTCGGCGACGAGGCCATCATGTACCGCGTTTGACAACGCAAAGCCGATGTCCAGCAGATCGTCGTGCAGCGTCTTGAGCTGCTGCGCGAACGGCAGCTCGAAGACGCGAATCTCCATCTCGGGCTCCTCCTCGCGGCTGCGTGCCAGCAAGGTGGCGATGCGGGGCTGCGCCAGGCCGTCGCAGATCGCGATGCGCAGATGGCCCTGGTAGCCCTGTGCCGCCGCCTTGGCGCTCTTGACTGCCTGCTCCACGGTGGCCTGCACGCGCCGGCATTCGCCGAGGAACACCTGGCCGGCCCAGGTCAGCCGCGTCAGGCGTGTGCTGCGGTCGAACAACTGCACGCCAAGCTGGCTTTCTAGGTCGCGCATCGCACGTGACACAGGCGATTGCTCGATGCCCAGACGCTCGGCTGCCCGGGCCAGATGCAGTTCTTCCGCGACTGCGATGAAGTAGCGCAGCAATCTGAAATCCAAGGCCACCTCCTGTTCGTCTTCTTCTGGTTCGGCCTCTCGGGCGCCAGCATCTCCATCCACATCCCGCCCACTTACGCCCCGCCAGGCTTGCGATGTGCCGGCGCCCTTCCGCCAATGAGGTGCGGAGGGCGACGTTTGCGCCCGCTAGAAATCGACCGTTGGCAGCCGTCTGAGATAGCAGTTCTGCTGTTCATCGAGACCTCTTTTTCGTGCTTCCCCTCTTGCGGCCTGGCTGCACAGTGGTAAGATAGTAATAGATTACTCACTTTTTGGGATGCAAGCAATGAGCGGACGCTCCAGGCATCTACCGGCTGATGAGAGGCGCGCGGCCACCGTCGAGGCAGTGGTCGACTTGGCTGCCGAACAGAACCCCAGCGACATCACGACCACGGCCATCGCGCAGCGCATGGGGTTGACCCAGGGAGCACTGTTCCGTCACTTCCCGACTAAAGACGCAATCCTGCAGGCGGTGATGTCCTGGGTTACGGAACGCTTGCTGGCTCGAGTAGACAAGGCCGCAGAAGGTGCTACGTCCCCCCTCGCAGCTCTTGAAGCGATCTTCAAGACGCACATCGACTTCGTGGCCGAGCACCCGGGGGTGCCGAGGATGCTCTTCGGCGAATTACAGCGGCCGGGGGAGACCCTGCCCAAGCAAATGGTGCAGACCTTGACCCGTCAATATGGTGAGCGGTTGCGTCGACTGCTCGAAGCCGGTAAGGCGCGAAGCGAGCTGCATTCAGAACTGGATGTGGACGCGGCCGTCGTCTTGTTCATCGGCACAATTCAAGCTGGTGATGCAGTCGTTGCTGGCGGGCGATGTAGCACGCATCCGCCGCGACGCGCCAGCCGTGTTTGCCATCTATCTCCGTGGCATCACGCACACCCGATGAAACGCCTTCCATCCTGCCGCCACGCAGTTCCTCGGTCAGCCGAGAGGCACACCACGGTCATGCGATCGCGTTGCGCCTCCAGCGCGAATCCGCGTCATTCAACACTCAGCCCGACCGCCCGGCGGAATGCACACGCACGCCGCGACGACGAAGGCCTGGGAGTTTCCCCGATCAAGTAAAGGCCATGAAGATGACCACTCATCCACAACGCAGCATCTGGCACTGGCTGATCTCCCTGCTTGCGATCGGCTTCGGTCTGCTCACTCTTCGGGAGGGCGGCGCCGTTCTGTTTGTCGACGGCGCGGCGCGCCAAGCCGCCGGCCACTATGTGCCCTTCGTGCTCTGGTTCAATTTTCTGGCCGGGTTCGCCTACATCGTCGCCGGCGTCGGCTTGTGGATGCGCCGGCGCTGGGCCGCGTGGTTGGCGATTGTCATCACGGTGGCGACCGCACTCGTGTTCCTCGCTTTCGGAGTGCATGTGGCTCTGGGTGGCGCCTGGGAGCGACGCACGGTGGTCGCCATGACGCTGCGCACGTTGGTGTGGGCTGGCATAGCGGCCATCGCCTGGCGCCGGTCAGCGGCGAATGCGCCGGTCGCACGCGAGCACTGAGCACCTTTATCCAGCGGAAACCCATCGATGAAAACTCCAAACCTCCTCTTCAAGAAAACCCGTTGGGTCGTGATCGCCGTCGTCGTGCTCGCTCTTGGCGGCGCACTGGCGTTCTGGTTGTCGCGCGACCATGGACAACAAGATGCATTGCGCCTCTACGGCAACGTCGACATCCGCGAGGTGCAACTGGCCTTCCGTCAGCCCGGGCGCGTGATGCAAATGGCTTTCGATGAGGGCGATGCCGTCAGCGCGGGCGCGCGCCTGGCGGCGCTTGACGCGCAACCCTATCGGGAAGCACTTGCGGCAGCACAGGCCCAGGTGCAGGTGGCGCAGGCGGAACTGGCCAAGCTGCGCCGCGGCCTGCGACCGCAGGAAATCACCCAGGCGCGCGAAGCCCTCAGGCAGGCCCAGGCGCTCGCCACCGAGACCGAGCGCAATTTCCAGCGCCAGAGTGGCCTGCTGGCATCGGGCGCCAGCAGCCAGCGCACGGTCGATGCAGCCCGCACGGCGCGCGACCAGGCAGCCGCTGGCGTCGAAGCGGCCAAGGCGGCCCTGTCGCAAGCATCCGAAGGTTTTCGCAAGGAAGACATCGCCGCGGCAGAAGCTCGCCTTGCGGCCGCACAGGCTGCCGCAGCGCAAGCCACGACAGCCTTGGCGGACACCGAGTTGATGGCGCCCAGTAGCGGCACCGTCATCGCACGAGTGCGGGAGCCCGGCAGCATGGTCGCAAGCCAGAGCGCGGTCTACAGCCTGAGCCTGGACAAGCCGGTTTACGTGCGCGCCTACGTGGGCGAGTCGGACTTGGGGCGCATCGCGCCCGGTACTGTGGTGCGCGTCAAAAGCGATTCATCAGAGAAGGTCTATCGCGGCCAGATCGGCTTCATCTCGCCGCGCGCCGAGTTCACCCCCAAGACGGTGGAGACGACGGATTTGCGCACGGATCTGGTCTACCGCCTGCGCATCGTCATCGACGAAGCCGACAGCGACAGTGCCTTGCGCCAGGGCATGCCGGTGACGATCGAGGTCGATGCGAAAGCCGGCACCCGTATCCCGGCGGGGGAGCGTTGAAATGCAGGCAAGCCCTGCTATCGCCGCCGTGCCTGCGGGTGCGGGCGAAGACGCTGCCGTCGTCATCGAGGGTGTGGACAAGCATTTCGGCGACATAAAGGCGCTGCGGGGCTTGAGCGCGCGCATCCACTATGGGCGGCTGACCGGTCTGGTCGGCCCGGACGGCGCCGGCAAGACGACGCTGATGCGGATTCTGACCGGCCTCCTGGTGCCGAACGCCGGCCACGTCACCTTGGCAGGCTATGACGTGGTCAAGGACAACGACGCCATTCACGTCGCCAGCGGCTACATGCCGCAACGCTTTGGACTGTACGAAGACCTGTCGGTGATGGAGAACATGCGCCTGTATGCGCAGTTGCGCGGCATGGATGCGGACCGCAACGCCGATCTGTTTGCCGAGCTGCTGGACTTCACGCGGCTCGGACCCTTCACCAAACGCCTGGCCGGCAAGCTCTCCGGCGGCATGAAGCAGAAGCTGGGCCTTGCCTGTGCGCTCATGGCGCGGCCGAAGGTGCTGCTGCTGGACGAGCCGGGCGTGGGTGTCGACCCGGTCAGCCGCCAGGACTTGTGGCGCATGGTGCAGGCGCTGACCGATGAAGGCATGGCCGTGGTCTGGTCCACCGCCTATCTCGACGAAGCCGAGCGCTGCGAGAGCGTGCTGCTGCTGAACCAAGGGCAGCTCCTGTTCGATGGCCCGCCGCAGGAGCTGACCGCACAGCTCGAAGGCCGCAGTTTCCGTCTGGAAGACGTCGGTGCCGAGCGCCGAGCGGTCCTGACCCAGGCACTCGACCTGCCCAGCGTGAGCGATGGCGTGATCCAGGGCGCCGGCGTGCGCGTGGTGTTGCGCGAGGGCGCTCAAGCGGAGCAGCTCCAGGCCCTGTCCGATCAGGCGCGAGTGGAGCTGGCGCAGGTGCCCGCGCGCTTCGAAGACGCCTTCATCGATCTGCTCGGTGGCGGCCCCGGCGGCACTTCGACGCTGGCCGAGCGTCTGCCGCCGGTTGAGCTGGGTACCGACATTGCCGTGTCGTGCCGAAACCTCACCAAGCGCTTCGGCGAGTTCACCGCCACCGACAACGTCAGCTTCGAGGTGCAAAAGGGCGAAATCTTCGGCCTGCTCGGCCCTAACGGCGCCGGCAAGTCCACCACCTTCAAGATGTTGTGCGGCCTGTTGAAACCAACTGCTGGCGAAGCGCATGTGGTGGGCCATGATCTGCGCCGCGCCACCGGCGCAGCCAAGAGCCGGCTCGGCTACATGGCGCAGAAGTTTTCGCTCTACGGCCTGCTCTCGGTGCAGCAGAACCTGGAATTCTCGGCCGGCGTCTACGGACTGGAAGGCAACACCCGGCGCGAGCGCATTGCCGAGATGATCGAAACCTTCGATCTGGGCGACTGGCTGTCCGCCACGCCCGATTCCCTGCCGCTGGGCCACAAGCAGCGCCTGGCATTGGCTTGTTCGCTGATGCACCGGCCGCCCGTGCTGTTTCTGGATGAACCCACTTCGGGCGTGGACCCGATCACCCGGCGCGAATTCTGGACCCACATCAACGGACTGGCCCGCAAGGGCGTGACCATCATGGTCACCACCCACTTCATGGACGAGGCCGAATACTGCGACCGCGTGGCCATGCTCTCGCGTGCGCAACTGATCGCGCTGGATACGCCCGACGCGCTCAAACGTTCGGCGGTCAGCCCCGAACGACCCGACCCGACGATGGAGGACGCCTTCATTCACCTGGTGGAGTCGGCGGACCGCGAGCTGGAGGCCGCCACATGAACGGCACCACAAAGCACAAGGACGGGAATGGACCACAGCAGACCGACCTGCGCCATTTTGATCTGCGGCGCTTGATCGCCCTGGTCACCAAGGAAAGCTACCAGGCGCTGCGCGACCCCTCGACGCTGCTGATCGCGTTCGTGCTGCCGGTGGTGTTGCTGCTGCTGTTCGCCTATGCGGTGTCGCTGGATGCGAAGGATGTCCGCGTCGGCGTGGTGCTGGAGTCGCCCGGCGCTGCAGCGCAGGAGCTTGCGGCGGCCTTTGCCGGCACAAAGTTCCTGGATGCCCACTTCGCCCATGACCGGCGCGAAGTGGCCGACCAGCTGGTCTCAGGCGACCTGCGCGGCTACGTGGTGATCCCGCAGGATTTCGAGCAGCGGCTGGCCCAGCGTGGCAGCGAGCCGCTGGTGCAGATCGTCACCGACGGCTCCTACCCCAATACCGCCAACTACGTCGAGAACTACGCCCGCGGCGTGGTCCAGTCCTGGCGTGCCGGACTGGACGTCGGAGCACCAGCGCAGGCCGTCATGCTGGAACCGCGCTACTGGTTCAACCCCGAGCTGGAAAGCCGCCGCGCACTGATTCCCGGTGCCATCGCCATCGTCATGACCATCATCGGCACCATGCTGACTGCACTGGTGGTGGCGCGTGAATGGGAGCGCGGCACCATGGAGGCGGTGCTGTCCACGCCGGCCTCGGTGGCTGAAATCCTGATCGGCAAGCTGCTGCCGTACTTCGTGCTCGGCATGCTGTCCACGCTGGGTGCGGCGGCGCTGGCGGTGTTCGTGTTCGGGGTCCCGATGCGGGGCTCGCTGGCGGCGCTGCTGCTGCTGTCGGCGGTGTTCATGGTGCCGGCGCTGGGTCAGGGTCTGCTGATTTCCTCCTTGGCACGCAACCAGTTCCTGGCCGCGCAGATCGCGCTGTTCACGGGCTTCCTGCCAGCTTTCATGTTGTCGGGGTTTCTATATGAGATCGACGCCATGCCGGCACCGATCCGCGCCATCACCCGGCTGGTTCCGGCGCGTTACTTCGTCGATTCGCTGAAGACGGTGTTCCTGGCCGGCGACATCTGGGCCGTGTTCCTGCCCAACCTGGCGGCCATGGCGGCGATCGGGGTGCTGTTCTTCGTGATCGCCAAGCGCGCCACGCGCAAGAACCTGGAGTGACGCGATGTTGACTTCCGCATTCTCGTTCACCCGCCTGCGCGCCCAGTTCATCAAGGAAGTACTCAGCGTCCTGCGCGACCCGCGCAGCCGCATGGTGGTGTTCGTGCCGCCGATCCTGCAGTTGCTGGTGTTTGCCTTTGCCGCGACGCTGGAAGTGCGCAACGTCGATATCGCCGTCTACGATCAGGATGCGGGGCGGTGGTCGCACGAGTTGGTACAGCGCCTGGACAGCGCCCGCTTCATCACCCACGTCCGGCATGTCGACAGCCAGCAGCAGCTACACGAGCTGATCGACCGTGGCGAGGTGATCGCCGCGCTTGCCATTCCGGTGGATTTTTCGCGCTCCATCGCCGCCGGCGAAAGTGGCCGCGCGCAGGTACTGGTCGATGGCCGGCGCAGCAACTCCGGGCAGATCACCGTAGCCTATCTGTCCACCATCGCCGCCGATGTCGGCGCCGAGGTCGTGCCCGACGCCCAGGCACCAACGCCCGTGGTCGTGCGCCACTGGTTCAACCCGAATCTGGTCTACCGCTGGTTCATCGTGCCCGGCCTCACGGGCATCCTGGCGCTGTTCAGCGCGCTGCTCATCACCTCGCTGTCGATTGCACGCGAACGCGAGCTCGGCACCTTCGACCAGTTGCTGGTGTCCCCCACCTCGACGCCAGAGATCATCATTTCCAAGTCACTGCCGGCACTCGCAATTGGCACCGCGCTGGGCCTGTTCATGATCAGCGCGGGCGTATTCCTGTTCGGCATCCCGTTTACGGCTCGTTTGCGCTCCTGCTCGCCAGCCTGGTGCTGTTCATCCTGTCGGTGGTCGGCATCGGTCTGATGATTTCCGCGGTCAGCATGACGCAGCAGCAGGCCATCCTGGGGGCGTTCGCCATCGGCGTGCCGGCGGTGCTGATGTCCGGCTTTGCGACGCCTGTGGAAAACATGCCCGTCGTCCTGCAATGGCTGGCCCAGGCCATTCCGCTGACCCACTTCCTCATCATCGTCGAAGGCAGCTTTCTCAAGGCCATGCCGCCCGGCGACATTCTCGCCAGCCTGTGGCCGCTGGCGGTCATCGCCCTGGCCACGCTGACGATGGCCACCGTATTCGTCCGAGGACGCCTGCAATGAAATCCAAGCCCCGCACTTCCCTTCTTCGCGCAACCATCACCGGCCTGACCCCTGGCCGCGCGCGTCCGCTCGCGCTGGCCTTGTCCTGCGTGCTGCTGACCGCCTGCGCAAGCGTGGGCCCTGACTACCGCGAGCCGCCGCCGGTCGACGTCGGCAGCGGCTGGAGCTTGCCGTTGGCAAGCGAATCCCAGTCCGCAGACTTGAGCCAATGGTGGTCTGCACTGGACGATCCCATCCTCGATCGCCTGATGGCCACGGCGCTGGCACAGAACCTGGATCTGCGCCAGGCTGCGGCACGCATCGATGAGGCACGCGCCCTGCGCGATCGTGTGGCCGGCGAGGCCTTGCCCACCGCCGCCGCTGGCGCGAGCGTCAACCGGCGCCGTCAAAGCGAGAACGGACCCCTGCCCGTAGGTTCGATCCCCGGCCTTGACGCCACGCAGACCATCTACGACGCGGGCTTCGACGCGGCCTGGGAGGCCGACTTGTTCGGGGCCAAGCGGCGGGCGCTGGAAGGCGCCAGCGCCCGCCTGCAGGCGACCGAAGCCGAGGCGCAGGGCGTACGCATGCGCATCGTGGCCGAGGTCGCGCGCACCTGGTTCACCGCCGTCGGCGCCCGCTACGAGTTGCACGCACAACAGGCCACACTGGATACGCTGCAGCAGACCTTGGAATTGGTGCGCCTGCGGCATGCGCTGGGCGACGCGTCGGCCGCCGACGTGGAGGCGGCGTACGCCCAATGGACAGCAGTCAACGCGCTCATCCCGGATATCCAGGCGCGTCAGCGCGCCGCGATACTCAGCCTGGGCGTGCTGCTGGGCGCGCCGCCGGAGCGGGAGCTGGCACTACTGGATGGCCCCTTGACGCCGAGCACGCTGCGGGCGCTGCCGGTGGGCGAGCGCGCAGAGATGCTGCGCCGGCGCCCGGACGTGCTGGCTGCGGAACGTCGCCTGGCAGCGAGTTCCGCCGACATCGGCGTGGCCACGGCCGAGTTGTTCCCCAAACTCTCCATCGGTGTCGGCGGCGGGTTCCAAGCGCTCAGTACGGGCGATTGGTTCGATGCATCCAGCTCGCGTTTTTCCATCCTGCCGCTGATTTCCTGGCGCCTGTTCGACGGCGGCCGTGTGCGCGCCGAAATTCGGGCACGCGAGGCGGCCGAGCGGCAGGCCGCGCTGGCCTATGAGCAGGCGGTGCTGACGGCGCTGGGCGACGCCGAGCGCGCGCTGGGCGACTACCACGGCGGGCTAGACACGCTTGAGCGCCGCGGTATGGCACTGGATGCCGCGCGCACCAGCTACGGCCACGCCAAGGCGCGCTATGCGGCAGGCGACATTGCGCTGGTCGAACTGCTGGCCGCCCAGCGCAGCCTGCACGAAGCCGAAACCGCAGCCGCGCGCGCACATACCAACGCCGCCGTGCAACTGGTGGCGCTGTACAAGGCCCTTGGTGGCGGCTGGGACGTATCCACGACGGCATCGACCGCAACCCATCCGCTGCGGGGCGCTGCCGCCCCCGTCGCGTTTTCAAGCCGTTGACTCAACACAAGGAGACCGTCATGCAAATCAACGTTGGAAGTCTCGACCGCATTGTCCGCATCGTCGTCGGACTGGTTCTGCTCAGCCTCCCGCTGTGGCTGGATTCATCCTGGCGTTGGCTGGGACTCATTGGATTCATGCCGCTCATCACCGGCCTGGCTGGCCGCTGTCCGGGCTACCGTCTGCTTGGCCTGAGCACTTGCCCGATACAAAAGAAAAAACCGGAGTGAGCATCCCATGAAACTGCATTTTCTGGGCGCTGCGCGCGAAGTCACCGGGTCGTGTTTCTTGGTGGAAGCGCTCAACGTACGCTTCCTGGTGGATTGTGGCATGGTTCAGGGCGGCCGCACGGCGGCGGCGCGCAACCATGAGCCATTCCCGTTCGACCCGGCGTCGATTGATTTCGTGCTCCTGACCCATGCCCATATCGACCATAGTGGGCTATTGCCCAAACTCACGCGCGCCGGGTTCAAGGGGGCCATCTACGCCACTCCCGCCACGGTTGATCTGCTGGGCGTGATGCTGCCCGACAGTGCCCACATCCAGGAGAGCGATGCAAAACGCAATGCGCAGCGACTCCGCGGAAAGGACGCACTGCCGCCGCTGTATACGCTGCAGGATGCCAGCGACTGCTTGCAGCAGGTGCGAGGCATCGAATACGACCGGGAGTTCGCGCCCCGCGTCGGGGTGCGCGCCCGATTCCGCGATGCCGGGCACATTCTTGGGTCGGCCATCATCGAGGTCTGGGTCACCGAACATGGCGACCCGACAAAGCTCGTTTTCAGTGGCGACCTCGGCCAGCCGGGGCGCCCGATACTGCGCGACCCGACAACCATCGAGGACGCCGACATCCTCGTCATCGAGTCCACCTACGGCAACCGCCAGCACAAGGATTTCTCGGCGACCGAAGAGGAAATGATCGGCATCGTCGAAAAGACATTGTTCGAACGCGGCGGCAATGTCATCGTGCCGGCCTTCGCGGTCGGCCGAACCCAGGAAATCCTTTATCACCTGCACCGACTCACCTGCGAGGGGCGGCTGCGGCAACCGAAGGTATTCGTCGATTCGCCGATGGCCACGCAGGCCACGCGCATCACGCGCGAGCATCTCGAATTGTTCGACGAACAGGCGAAGCGGTTGGCCGGCTGGCACGCGCGCGGCGAGAACCTCCCATACCTGAGTTTCACAGCGAGCGCTGAGGAGTCCATGGCGCTGAACCGGATCCGCTCCGGAGCCATCATCATTTCTGCCAGCGGCATGTGCGATGCGGGACGCATCCGGCACCACCTGCGGCACAACTTGCCACGCCGCGAATGCAGCATCTTGTTTCCCGGTTTCCAGGCGCAGGGGACGCTTGGCCGGCGCCTGATCGAGGGGGCCGAACGCGTGCGCATCTTCGGTGAGGACATTCCGGTACGTGCTGCGATCCACAGCGTGGATGGCCTCTCGGCGCATGCCGACCAAAAGGCGTTGCTGGATTGGGCTCGGGGTTTTATTCACCCCCCGGCGCAAACCTTCGTGGTGCATGGGGAACTGTCCGCCGCCCAGACCTTCGCCGAACTCTTGCAACAGCAACTCGGCTGGCAGGTCACGGTGCCCGAGCATGGTCATGCGCTGCGCTGGCCGGACTTTCTGGCGCACGAGTGATGAAGCCCGCCGAAGATCTCGATGAACGCCTGCGCGCCATCCGCGAGTCGCCAACGTACCGTCTTGCGTACGAAGACATCGAGCTGCTTGGCCAGGAAGAACTGCGGCCGCTGCGACTGCAGCTCGAACTACTCAAACCTGAGCGCATCCTGCACGAGAAAGGCATCCGCTCGACGGTAGTGGTCTTCGGCAGCGCACGCGTGAGCGATGCCGAGACGGCAGAAGCCCGCCTTGGCGCGCTGGAGCGTCAGGCGCTCGTCACTCCGGAGAATGTCGGGCTGCGGCAAGAGCTTGCGCGAGCCAATCGCCGGGTCGAACAGGCACGTCACTACGAGCAAGCGAGGCGTTTCTCGGGCCTTATTTCGGCGCGTTTCCAGCAGCAAAACCGCCGTGATTTCGTCGTCGTCACCGGAGGTGGGCCCGGCATCATGGAGGCCGCCAACCGCGGTGCTTTCGAGGTTGGCGCACGTTCGATTGGCCTCAACATCACGCTGCCCCACGAACAGGCACCCAACCCCTACATGTGCCCGGATTTGGCGTTCCGATTCCACTATTTCGCGCTGCGCAAGATGCACTTCTTGTTGCACGCCAAGGGCTTGGTGGCATTCCCGGGTGGCTATGGAACGCTCGATGAGCTGTTCGAGGTGCTCACCTTGATCCAGACCGGAAAGATGCAGCGTATTCCGGTAGTGCTGGTCGGCCGTGCATTCTGGCGTCGCGTAGTTGATTTCGACCTTCTGCTCGACGAAGGCTATGTCTCTCCATCCGATCTCGACTTGTTCACCTGCGTAGACGAAGCGGAGGAAATCGTCAGTGCCCTCGAACGCTTTTACGTCAACAGGGCGGCAGGCGATGGGGCAACATGATTGGCATCGACGGGTATCTCTGGAGCCTGCGCGGCACCAAGGTGCGGCAGCCGATGCAGTGCGCCGCCTTGTTGATTACGGGTGCATTGTTCAGCCCGATTGCTGCTTTCGGTTCCGAAGTCTCGCTCTCTGCAAATCCTCCCTCCTGCTCACCAGAGCAATCCCTGCGCTGGCGGGGCGGCACTCTGCGTCTGGAGAACGATTTGTTCACCGGCTCCGATCGCAACTACACCAACGGTGTCGCGCTAACAGCAGTCTCACGCGATCTGCAAGGCGGGCTCCGTCCGGAATGCCTGCCCCAGCCGATTGGCTTGTACGCCCGCTTCATCGGCTGGGCTGATCCAGGCTTCTGGCACGACGCCGGCGCCCACTCGTCGTCGCAAAACCTCGTCGTGCGCTTTGGCCAGTCCATGTACACGCCCGAGAACAAGACGCGCACCGACGTGATTCCAGATGACCGACCGTACGCTGGTTTGCTCTACCTGGGTTTGGCGTGGAATCGCCGCATCCACCCACAAGCCGCCAGCTACGAAATGCTTGACGTGCGTGAGCTGACCCTGGGCGTGATCGGCCCCTGGTCGCTGGCCGAGCAATCTCAGGATCTGGTGCATCGGGCACGCGGCATTGAGCGATTTCGCGGCTGGGACAACCAGTTGCGCAACGAGCCGGCGTTTCAGATGGCCATGGAGCGCAAGTTCAAGCCGTACACGGAGGGTGCGGTCCGCCCTGGATGGGGCAGCGACGTGATCGGCAGCTATGCCCTGCGGGTCGGAAACATCGAAACCGCCGCCAGTACCGGCGTGGAGTTTCGCGCGGGCTGGAACATACCGAACGACTTCGGCAGCTATCCGATCCGCCCTGGCGCAGAGAACCGCCCGCCCTCTGGTGTTGCCGATCTGCGCACGACAACGCCGCAATCGGTCCTGGCGCCCAAACCTGGGGCACATGTCTTCCTGAATCTGGAGGGTAAAGCCGTCGCCTGGGACTTCTCACTCGACGGAAACATGTTCCGGCATAGCCATCACGTCAGCCGGCGGCCTTGGATCGCGCAAGCAGCTCTCGGCATCAGCAGCCAATGGATCGTTGCTGGACGTGGCGTACGGCTCGCCGTGATGCGCGTTTGGAGAACCCGCGAGTTCGACCAGCAGGCGGGCCATCACGCATTCGGATCGATCGCGCTGAGTCTGGAATTTTGAGGACACCTGCAACCAATCGTTAGACCCAAAGCATTCGTCACAACATCAATGGAGAAATTCGTGAACCAGCCCTTGAAACCCAGATCGTTTTCACCGTCCCGCTGTCCGTGCTCTTGGCAACCTTCGCCACGGCACTCGGTGCGCAGTCCGTAGAGGCGGCAAAGCCAATGGCGCTTCGTACCATAATGGAAAGACTCGGTCGCGACATGCAAGCCGTCACGGGCGCGATCTCCAAAGAAGACTGGCCGCTGGTCGCCGAGCTAGCACCACGAATCGCCAAGCATGCCGAGCCGCCCATGTCGGAAAAGATGCGCATCCTTGCTTGGCTTGGGGCAGACGCTGGAAAGTTTCGGGGTCTTGATGGACAGGTCCATGACGCCGCGACCGCCATGGGCGAGGCTGCACAGCGGAATGACGGCCAAGCAGTCATCGCGGCTTTCTCCAAGACCCAGCAAAGCTGCCTAGCCTGCCACCAGAGTTACCGTCGCTCGTTCGTGGGAAAGTTCTATGGAAGCCGCTAGCAAGGGATGGCTACACCTGTTGACGGAAGACTAGCTTCTGTCCAATCAATATACCTCGACGCGTTTCAGGTTCCCAGGAAGCCACCCGTGCAGCGATCACGGGTTCCTGCTTCACCCGCGGCAGCACTCGTTGGATCTGACGTTCATGACTCCCGTATGCATGTGGGTCACCAGCACCAGCGGATAACGCAGCACCTCGTCCAGTGAGATACGTTTGTGCTTGAGCAGCGGATGCCATGCCGGCGCCGCGACCATGAGGGGGGGCGCTCCAAAGCGCCTTAGCCACGATGTCGTCACCCACTTCACCAGACTGGGCCCTAGGTCATACAGATCGCCATGCAGCCCCTTGATTTGCTGCGACAGTGACACCTCGAACAGGCGCAACTCGACGTCGGGCTCCTCCTGCCAGCTTAACGCCAGCAAGGTCGGCAAGCGCGACGGGGTGATGCCATCGGACAGCGTAATGCGTTGCTGACCGTGAAAGCCGTTGGCCGCTCCCCTCACGCTGTCGCGGGCTTGCTGCAAGGCAGTGAAGAGGCGCGGCACATGTTACAGGAATTGCTTGTCCGCCCGCGTCAGCCGCTTGCTGCGACTGCTCCGGCCGCAGTGCTTCAGCGGCGCGGTTACAGGTGGCGATCTCGAATTCGCCGAACATGCCCATCGACAGTTCATCCGGCGCGATGCCCGCTGGCGCGAACTTCAGACGCTGCGCTGCCGCCCGTGTCGACAGACCAAATCGCTCGCCCTCGGGGAGTGACGTAAGACGCCGCGACTGTCTTCCTCGGGTCGCTGCGGCCACAGAAGATAGCCGAGGCGCGCTGGCGCGAGTGCTCTAGCTAGCCATCCGCCATGACCGCCGCCCGCGTTCAAGCAGCGTTGCAATAACTCCGGACACCATTGCCCGCGTGCTGTGAGCCGGCGACGGCAGCCGCTGCAAGACATGCCGGCCTCTTCTCCGCACGCATGCGGCTCCCTACGATCATAAGGACTGGTCACGTCACGAGGGACTGCGCATGAACTTACGTCATCTTCGCTGTTTCATTGCTGTAGCCGAGGAACTGCACTTCGGTCGAGCCGCTAGGCGGCTGCATATAGAACAATCTCCCCTATCACGCACGATCCGCAAGTTGGAGACAACTCTAGGCGTGACGTTGCTCAGTCGCACGCCGCGGGGCACAACCCTGACTTGGGCAGGGCGAGTCTTCCTCGACGACGCCCGCCGCATCATGTTGAGCGTTGAGCAGGCAGTGGCCAGCGCGAAGGCTGCTGCCTCCGGTTCTCAGGGCATTTTGCGAATCGCGCTGTCGAGAGACATAGGACGGGCGAGGCTATCAGCACTGCTTGCACTGTGCCGCGAAGAGTCGCCGCAGGTAAACATCCGGCTCTCCGAAGTACCGCTGACCGAACTCGTGCAGGGGCTGAACGCAAATCTGTTCGACGCCGGCTTTGCAATGGTCAATGAAGTGGAGGACGGGATCATTGCTGAGCCGCTGTGGGCCGACCCCTTGGTAGTGATCCTGCCCGCACGGCACCCGCTTGTAGCCTTCAAGGAAGTGCCGTTGCAGGAAGTGGTGAGCTATCCGCTGGTACTTTGTGATCCACGGGCATGCCAAGGTTGCGGTCGGCAGAGCGAACGACTGTTCCGCTCTGTCGATGTCCAACCGATCGTGGCTGAGTATGCCGCTTCTCACGGGCTGATGCTGACGTTGGTGGCCGCAGGGTACGGGCTAAGTTTTTCCACTGCCGCGCACTTGGCAACTTGCCAGCCGGCGGATGTTGTTGTCCGCCCGTTGGCCGGTCAGAGCGCATCGATAACCACCTATCTGTTACGAACCGAGGGTGGCATGACGGAGCCGTTGCAGCGGTTCATCGAACGCGCCGAACGTGTATGTCATCAGGACGCAAGCACATCACGCGCGATCTGACGCAGATCTATCGAAAGGTGCGCGGCTAGTTTTCTCGGATTGCGCGATTCATCTTTGGTCTTGCGGCTGACCCGATCTGCATGGCTCATGCGCTGTACTGATGCCAGTTTCGACGCAATTGCTGCGCCCTTCCGTCCTCCGGCACTCGCCTGCGGGCTCGCCGCCGCGGTCATTTCACTGACGCGGAACGCATGAGCTTTTGCTGGTTGCAAACCGGCTCATCCTGTTGACGCATTGGCACTTTACGCCGTTGGAATTCCTACGGAAAACTTTGGCCAGGTTTCGGGTAAAGCGCGGCACCCATGCTTGACTCCAGGGGAGCGCGACCACCAAGCCGCGTGTCGGTCCAAAGGCAAAGTGCCCGCATCATGGTTGAGGAGTTTCAAGCGTAGCAAGATGTAGTTCGCCCTTAGCCGGCCGTCAGCGCCGATGCAACGCTTCCTTCCACGATCCCGGCCGGTCCTGCGCTTCATCCGGATTTCTGGGCAATCGCCTCGCCCACTTGGGCGGTGCGCGTCTGCCAGAGTTCGATCCGACGATGGGACGCACGCGACATGGAGAAATCGAGTTGCCTTGCCTTTGGCGCCAGGATCTACTACCGGCCGATCGAGGCGGCCGTCCGTTGGGCGGGACTGTTGCGCTTTGAGCCGCGGATTCTGGAAACGCTCGGGCCACGTGCCATGCCTGAGCCGAACGACTTTCCGCGCTGGCCCTTGCTGCGCCTTTTCTCCGAGCGCATCTTCGACGCATTGGCACACGATGAGCTTTCTTACGGCAAGGCAGGCATGGCGCAGGAACCTCAGCGCCCCGCACTCGACGATCCTGCGTTGATCGTGCGCCACGTCGACCTGAAGGCGTGGATGTCGCATTACTACCCCGGTGAGCGGCCTCCATTCCTGTTCGACGGCATCGAGCGCGAACTGCATCCTTCGGTGAGCGTCGCCATGCTGAACGTGTTGCTGGCCGATCGCGAGGCCGCCAAGCTGCAGCTTGCCGAACTCGCACAACTACATGCGGCGCTGAAGGCACAGCACGAAGCGTTGGCGAAGGAGCATGCCAGTAGCATTCGTGAGGGCGATGCGAGTGAACCGGGCCTGCGCAGCGAATCGACTTACCTGAACATCATTGGCGGCCTGCTGACATTGCTGTTGGGCAAGTCCCCCGCGGGCTCTGCCTACTCGTCCTTCCGCAACATGGATGCGGTGATCAGTGCGCTACTGGCCCACCATGAAGGGCGGCCCGGCATCAGCGAGCGAACGCTGTGGAGCAAGCTGGCACAGGCGCGTCGCCACCTGGAGGCATCGCGCTGAGCCTGTAACAGCAGACTGCAATTGCAGTTGCGTGTTCTGCAGTTGCAGTGAATCTCGCAGCAGCAGCATATGGAATGCGAGGCACTTTCTGAACAACGCCATCGAGCGTCAAGGAGTGCCTCTCATGTCTTCGCAGACCATCGCGCCGGCCTTGCCGCCCGAGCACCGCGTCCTGCGCCGCGCCGAGGTCGAAGCCAAGACCGGCTTCAAGCGCGCGCACATCTACAGCCTCATGAAGGAAGGCAAGTTCCCCAAGGCGCTGCGCCTGGGCGTGCGCGCGGTGGGCTGGGACTCGGTGGAGATCGAACAGTGGATCGCCGATCGCCTCAAAGAACGCGCCTGACGCTTCTTCTCGGTTCATGCCATTCGACGAGGAGAAGCCCATGCAGGTGGTGTCCATCATTTCGACCAAGGGCGGCGTGGGCAAGACCACGACGGCGGCCAACCTGGGCGGCTTCATCGCCGATGCCGGGCTGCGCGTGCTGCTGCTGGACCTGGACGTGCAGCCCACGCTGTCGAGCTACTTCAC
Source organism: Pseudomonas sp. BAY1663 (assembly GCF_000582595.1). Lineage (NCBI taxonomy): Bacteria > Pseudomonadati > Pseudomonadota > Gammaproteobacteria > Pseudomonadales > Pseudomonadaceae > Pseudomonas > Pseudomonas sp. BAY1663. The sequence goes on along the minus strand of NZ_AZSV01000033.1, from coordinate 23,698 downwards.
GCTGGACGTTCGCGCGCCCGGCGGCATCTACCAGATGCTGGCCTTCAACGAGCGGCGCATCGAGCAACTGGTGTCGCGTACCGTGATCGCGGGCCTGGACCTGGTGCTCTCCAACGACGACCGCGGCGAACTGAACACGCTGCTGCTGCACGCTCCGGATGGGCGCCTGCGACTGCGCCATCTGCTTCCCGTCTTCCGCACGCACTACGACTTGCTGCTGATCGACACCCAGGGCGCGCGCAGCGTGCTGCTGGAGATGGCGGTGCTGGCGTCCGACCTGGCGCTGTCGCCGGTGACGCCGGAAATCCTCGCGGCGCGCGAGCTGCGGCGCGGCACGCTGCAACTGATCGAGGACATCGCGCCGTATCGGCACCTGGGCATCGAGCCGCCGCCGCTGCGTCTGCTCATCAACCGTGTACATCCTGTGTCGTCGAATGCGCGGCTGGTCCAGCAGGCGCTGCGACAGGTGTTTCAGGAACAGGCCGGCGTGCAGGTGCTGGGCACCGACGTACCGGCCATCGAAGCCTATCCGCGCGCTGCGACACGAGGATTGCCGGTGCACCGGGTGGAGCGCCGGCAGCCGGCTGGGCGCACGGCGCCCGCGGCGTTGGAGACCATGCGCACGCTGGCCGGCGAGCTGTTCCCCGTGTGGCGGGAGCGCTTCGCGCTGGTCACCGGTCGGGCCGATGCGGGAGGGGCCGGCCATGGCGAGCGCGCATGAACTGGCGCGCGGCCGCGAACGGCTGCGCGCGCTGATCGAGTTCGCGCTGGGCGAAGGCTGGCGCGTGGTTCGCACGTCCGGCGGGCACCTGGAATTCACGAAGCAAGGCTGCGCGTCGATCTACACCAGCTCGACGGCGAGCGACCACCGTGCCGACCGCAATGCCCGCGCACAGCTTCGCCGCGCCGACCGGCAAGCGCAGGAGAATGGCCGTGGCTGAGCTGACGCCGCAGGACATGGCTGCCAAGCTGCTGGCCACCGGCTTCGAGCGCAGCGGCCCTTCGGCCGCGACCTTGAGCGACCCCATCGCCGACACGCCGATGGTGGTGACGCTGGACCAGTTGCGGCCCTACGACCACGACCCACGCGTGACGCGCAACCCGGCCTATGCGGAGATCAAGGCGTCCATCCGCGAACGTGGGCTGGACGCGCCCCCCGCGATCACGCGCAGGCCGGGCGAGGCGCACTACATCATTCGCAACGGCGGCAACACGCGGCTGGCGATCCTGCGCGAGTTGTGGAGCGAGACCAAGGAGGAACGCTTCTTCCGCATTGCGTGCCTGTTCCGCCCGTGGCCGGCGCGCGGCGAAATCGTGGCGCTGACCGGGCATCTGGCCGAGAACGAGCTGCGCGGCGGCCTGACCTTCATCGAGCGGGCCTTGGGCATCGAGAAGGCGCGCGAGTTCTACGAGCAGGAAAGCGGCCAGGCGCTGTCGCAAAGCGAACTCGCGCGGCGACTGACGGCCGACGGCTATCCGGTGCCGCAGTCACACATCAGCCGCATGAACGATGCGGTGCGCTATCTGCTGCCGGCGATCCCGACGCTGTTGTACGGCGGATTGGGCCGGCATCAGGTGGACCGGCTCGCAGTGCTGCGCAAGGCGTGCGAGCGCACCTGGGAGCGGCGTGCGCTGGGCCGGCCGCTGACCGTGGACTTCGCTTCGCTGTTTCAGGATGTGCTGTCGCAGTTCGACACGCAGCCGGAGGGCTTCTCGCCCCAGCGCGTGCAGGACGAACTGGTGGGTCAGATGGCCGAGCTGCTGGAAGCGGACTACGACACGCTGGCATTGGAGGTCGATGACAGCGAAAGCCGTCAGCGAGTATTGACCAGCGAGCCGGCCGCGCCGAACCCGGCAACGCCTGTCGCACCTGCGGCGCCAGCCATCACGCCGCAACTGTCGCCCGCGGCGCCAACGCCACGGAACACCTCGCCCGTCGCGCCACCGGCAGAGACACCCTCGGCACCACCTGCCGCTGCACCAAACGCCCGGGACGGGCAGCGCGACGAGCGCCTGCAGGGGCACATCGTGACGCCGGCCCCAACCACCGAGCGCCTGCAGTCCATCCAGAGGATGGTCGCGGATCAGCTCGGCGACAAGCTACCCGACTTCGAGGCCGACGCGCTGCGTGCGATCCCGGTGCAGGTTGGCGGGCTCTTTCCCATCTCGGATGTCTGGTACATCGAGCCGGGCCTGGACGTGCCGGATCGCCTGCGCGTGCATATCGCGCAGTTCGCTCGCGAGATCGCGGGGGAAGCGGCGGTGGGCGACCACATCGAAGCCAGCGATGGCGGCATCGGCTTCGTCTGCGTGACGCCGGCCGTGGGCCAGGCGAAGGCGCTCCCGGCGTTCGCGCGTGCGATGCTGACCCTGCTGCACGCGCTGAGCACCGCGCCGGCACCCGCGACCGGGCTGGACAGCGCGCGGCTGGCCGATGACCTTGGGCCGCTGCTGCATGGTCACGGCGGCTTGGTCACGCGCCTGAGCGATGCCGGGCTGGTAAAGCTGTTCCGTCTGCTGCGCCTGGCGCGCCGGCTGCTGGATCTGGAAGCCGGCGTAGCGAGCCAGGATTCCTGAGCGCAGGAGGCTCCCGTATGTCGGCACCGCACCCGCTCAACCAGGCCGTGATCGCCCAGGCCCTGCATGACCTGCGCAACGGCCAGTTGCGCCGCTGCAAGGCCATGGGCTTCGGTGAGGAGGAGCTGGATGCGCTGAAGCACCCAGAACTCGTGAGCATGCTGGTGAATGCCACGGTGTCGTGGTGTTCGGTGTCGGTGAACCGGGAAGTGTTGAAGCGGCTGCTGAGCCAGGTGCACGACGTGGAGCGGGAGATCGCCACGGTAGACCGCATGCTGCGCCTGGGGGCGAGCACGGAGATGGTCAGCAAGTTCTACGGCCTCACGCATCAGGAAGTGGCGCTGCGCCGCGACATCCTCGGGCTGCCCAAGCGTAAGGGTCGGCATCCGGTGCTCGACGAGGCGCAGGACGTGGCCCTGTGGGAACGCTGGAAGGCCGGCATCACGGAGCGCACATCGCACTGAACGACGACATGGCGATGCTGGCGCTGACCATGGACCTGGCCGAGGCCATGACCCTGCCCATGTCGGTGATCTGGTCGGCGATACGGAACTGGGTCGACCAGGGGCTGGTGTAGGTCATGACGACGGGCGACGCTCCACGGCGTGATGGCCCGGTTGCGCTGTCGGCGTTGTTCGACGAGGCGCTGCGGCACCTTGAGCCGAAGGAACCGGCGCAGGGCACGGCGCCGAGCCAGGACGGCTTTCTCTACAGCGGCAACCGGCACGAGAGCGTGCCGCGCGCGTTGTTCCTCGACCGGCGCCTGACGCCGCTGGAGCGCAATGCCTGGCAGGTGTTCCGCCTGCAGCTCAACGACGACGGCGTGACCGCCTTTCCCACCTACGACCAGCTCCGCCCATATCTGGCGTCCATGCCCTGTGCGGCGCAAGCCTCGCACGAGACCGTGGCGCGCGCCTTGACGCTGCTGCGGCTGACGCGCTGGCTCAGCCTGGTGCGGCGGCGGCGCGATCCCAAGACCGGCCGTATCCAAGGCAACCTCTACGTGCTGCACGACGAACCGCTGTCACCCTTCGAGGCGATGCAGCTCGACCCGGACTACCTGGGCCTGGTGAGCCAGGCGCTCACGCACGCGGCGAAGGCGGTGCAGGTCGTGGGCATGAACACGCTGCGGGAGATCGCCGAAGACCCGCTGCTCAGCGGGCGCACGCTGCCGACCCGTCTGCAAGTGCTGGCGCAGCGCATGGCGCGGCATGGCTGGACGACGCCAGGTTATCCACAGGAGGGTGCGGACCACGAATCCGAAGAAGGCCAGGAAGCCCTTCTTCGGAATGCTGCGCGCCCGTCTTCGGAATCCGAAGCAGGGCCGAAACCCGCGCCGGACAGCTCTCTTCGGATTCCGAAGGAGGACCGTACAGTACGTAATGATCGTATAAATGAAGTACGTACAGTACCGCGCGCGAGGGCCTTGCAGAACCTGCGACTGCCCGAGCGTTTCCTGCGCTTGAAGGACGAGCAGCAGGCCGGCGCGCTGGTGGCGCTGCAGCAGGTGGACGAGGCGCAGCGGCAGGCCGTTCTCGACGAGTGGGCGGCACGCTGCCACAACAGCGCGGTACGCAACCCGGCCGGCTACCTGTTTGGCATCATCCAGAAGGCGATCCGCGGGGAGTTCAAGGCCTGGGCCGGAGAAAGTGCATCGGCACCGCCAGCGCCCCCGTCACCTGCGCCCTCGTCACCGCCGGCATCCCGTGCGGCTGACCCCGAGGTCGCACGAGCCTACCTGGCTCAGCTCCGAGAAGCCTTGCGTGATCGCTGATGTTGACTATCCCCAGGGGATAGCTGGAACAGACATCTTTCCGCCGCGCTCGATTGTCGCCCGCCGAATGACAGGCGAAACTGTTGCCTGTGAATCAGACGAGGACAGCCACGCACGAGCCCGGCCGACGATGGACATGACGACTTCCCCCGCCACAAACGCACTGCAACCACTACAGCAAGACGTTCAGCGCTTGCTGGGCAGATGCCTGTTGCGCCTTCAACAATACGAGCGCCTCATGAAAGCCATCGTGGCCCACCACGAGATTTCAGGCCCGGCGCATTCGCTGGAGGCCATTCGCGCAGCGCGGATTGAAGATGCCGCGACCAAGACCCTGGGCACGTTGGTCGGACAACTGTTTGGTTCGTATGTCGTCACCGATGGAAATGGCGGCGAGGAACGCGACGACGATCTTCCCGGCGACGTGATTTCCTTTCGCACGCGCGTGCAACTGAGCCTGTCTGCGCAGGACTACGCCAACACCCAGGCCGACCTCAAAGACCTGGTATCGCTGCGCAACACCCTGGTGCACCACTTCATCGATCAGCACGATCTATGGACCGTGGACGGGTGCCGCGTTGCACAGGACGAACTCGGTTCCGCCTACACGCGCATCGATCAACACTTCGAGCAGCTGCGCGGCTGGGCCGAGCACATGGATCAGGCGCGGCGCCTGGCAGCGGAGTTCGTCCAGTCGGATGTGTTCCACGACCTGGTGGTCAATGGCATCGCGCCGGACGGCACGGTGGACTGGCCGGCCGCCGGCATCGTCCGCGCGCTGCGCGAGGCCGCCGCGCAGTTGGCGGTCGAGGGCTGGACACCCATCGCCGCCGCTGGCCGCTGGATCGCGGACCGGCATCCCGAGCAGCTTCCAGCCAAGTACGGCTGCAGCAGTTGGCGGCAGGTGGTGCATGAGTGCCGCCTGTTCGAGCTTCGCTACCGTGAGGTGGAGGGGCAACGGGCCGCCTGGTACAGACCTCGCGAAGCATAGCCCCGCAACGCGGTCTCACCTCCGCGCGAGCCGCGAACACATCCGCCGAGCTATCCCCAGGGGATAGCCGGCACACACAGCCTTCCGCGCGGAACAAACCGGGCGCGCATGGGCTGCGGTTTGTTGACTGACAGCCTTCCGGCCGATGCCGATGCTGGCGACTCGCCAATTCACCGCGAGTCGCTCCCATGGCCAACGAACGCACAGAACCCCTGCAACTGAATCTCGGATCGCTGCGCAGCGCGATGTCGCTGACGCTGCACACGCACCACGCTTCGCGCATCTGGCACGGCCGCGCGCCGACCGAGGGGCGCCCAGGCATCATCGGTCTCAACGGCTTCATCGGCGCCATGAACAAGATGAAGCGCGGCGCCGAGCAGGACGACCCGTACTCGGACTGGTGGATGTTGCGGATCGAGGACAAGCTCGCCGACACCAAGACCCGTCTGCAGACCCTGCGCGACCAGGTGGATCAGGCCTTGGCCGACGTGCCATCGGCGCTGTCGCTGGGCGAGAACATGAACGTGCAGCCGGTGAAGCTGCCGCTGTTCGTGAACGCCCAGCTCGGCTTCATGGCGGTGTATCTGCTGGCCGACTACGACGACCTGGCACGCAAACTCATCCTGGCGCACCACACGGCGCTGATCGACCGCAGCACCTTGGAGCGCTGGCTCAATGATGGTGCGCACGCGCTGCGCAGCCTGTTCTCGCTGGCCCAGCAGTACCGCTACTCGGGCACGACGCGCGACGACTTCGCGGCGAAGAACGCGGCGGCGCGAGCGGCGCTGGAGAAGTTCGGCGAGTTGCCGCAGGACGTGCTGGAAGGCACGCGCCGCTCGCGCTTCGCGCCACCCATCGCGCGGCGGACGAACAAGCCCGACACGCCGCCTGCTGCGCCTGCCATCGTACCCGATGCGCAGGCTTCCACGGGTGGCGCAGCCGATGGTGCGGCGGGCGATGAGGGTGCTGGCGCATGACAGCATCACCCCCTATCAGCCACTCCACGCGCTTCGTGGCGCTGGAACAGGCGGACTTCCAGCGGCTGGAACACGCAGGCTACCTAAAAGGCCTTTTACAGCCTTTTAAGGGTAAGGGGAGTCTGGAGACCTGGGCCAGCCAGTGCGCAGCGCTGCGCGACGACGTGATTGGCCTGGCGCAGCGGCGCGTGCTGCCCCAGGCGCGCGCCTATCCATTCAGTCTGCTCGACGTGCAACTGGCCCAGCAGGCCACTGGCGCAGGGACGACCTTCCTGCGCTGGCGCAACCTCGACCGTTCCTCCATGGGCGTGGCGTTGTGGGAGGCCCTGCTGGCCAACCCCGCGACGCCGGCCTCGCTGATCGACGAGCTGTACGCGATCGAACTGCAGCGCATCGTGCTGAACATGCAGATCAGTCTGACCCACAGCATCGCTCGCCAAGCCCTGGAATGCGCCAACAAGGCCGCGCAGGCCGAAGCGGCTTACCTGCGGCGCGTCCACGGGCATACCGCGTCCGTTCCACCCACCACCAAGGAGTCACCATGAGCACGCACTTCGTCGGCGAGGGCAACATCGGTTCTGCGCCGGACTACCGCGAATTTCCGAACGGCAACGACGAGCCGCGCCGGCTGCTTCGCCTGAACGTCTACTTCGACAACCCGATCCCGAAGAAGGACGGCGAGTACGAAGATCGCGGCGGCTTCTGGGCGCCCGTGGAGCTGTGGCACCGCGACGCCGAGCACTGGAAGACGCTGTACCAGAAAGGTATGCGGGTGCTGGTCGAGGGCCGCACCGTGCGCGACGAATGGGAGGACGCCGACGAGAACGAGCGCGTGACGTTCAAGGTCGAGGCGCGGCGCGTGGGCATCCTGCCGTACCGCATCGAGTCGGTGGCGCTCAGCGCCAAGCCGGCCGGCGGACAGTAATTCGCCCATCGCCGTTCCCCCGAGGGCGGCTGTAGCAACCGTCATACGCCCGCGATGCACCAGCGAGCTATCCCCAGGGGATAGCTCCAAGGTCGTCCACGGAGTTCCAGCCGCCCTCCCGAAACGACGCTCTTGCTGTGCCAGCTCCTACGATCTATGCACACCGCTGCGGCAACGAACCGCCTGCCAATCACAAAGCGGTGTCTGCATCAATCGACTTCCTTGCTGCCGGCATCTCCTGGCCCCGCCAAGCTGACGCCCATCCGATGAACCGCACATTTCCAAGGAGGCTTCATGCGCGTGTTCCTGTGCGAGAAGCCGTCCCAGGGCAAGGACATCGCCCGTGTGCTGGGTGCCGGTCAACGCGGCAACGGCTGCTACAGCGGCGCGGGTGTCGTTGTGACCTGGTGCATCGGTCATCTGGTGGAGGCGGTTCCGCCCGAAGGCTACGGCGAGCAATACAAGCGCTGGGCCATCGAGCAACTGCCCATTCTTCCTGAGCGTTGGCGTGTCGAGCCCAAGGCGGCGACCGCAGCGCAATTCAAAGTCGTGCAGCAGCTCGTCGCCAAGGCGGGCGAGCTGGTGATTGCGACCGACGCCGACCGCGAGGGCGAGATGATCGCCCGCGAGATCATCGACCTATGCGGCTACCGCGGGCCGATTCAGCGCCTGTGGCTGTCGGCGCTCAACGATGCGTCGATCCGCAAGGCGCTGGGTGCGCTCAAGCCGTCCGCCGAGACGCTGCCGCTGTATTTCTCCGCACTCGCCCGATCGCGCGCCGACTGGCTGATCGGGATGAACCTGAGCCGCTTGTTCACACTGCTGGGGCGCCAGGCCGGCTATAGCGGCGTGCTGTCGGTGGGGCGCGTGCAGACGCCGACGCTGAAGTTGGTCGTGGACCGCGATCGCGAGATCGCGCGCTTCGTCTGCGTACCGTTCTGGGCCATCGAGGTTGCGCTATCGCATGCAGGCCAGCCCTTCGTCGCAAGCTGGACGCCGCCGCAAGGCAGCACCGACGATGCGGGCCGCTGCCTGCAACAGCCGGTGGCGCAGCAGGCCGCCGAGCGCCTGCGCACGGCCGGCTCCGCCCAGGTGCTGTCGGTAGAAACCGAGCGCGTTCGCGAAGGGCCGCCGCTGCCGTTCGACCTGGGCACGCTGCAGGAGGTGTGCTCCAAGCAGTTGGGCCTCGACGTGCAGGAGACGCTGGACATTGCCCAGGCGCTGTACGAGACGCACAAGGCGACAACGTATCCGCGCTCGGATTCGGGCTACCTGCCCGAGAGCATGCTGGCTGAGGTGCCGACCGTACTCGACAGCCTGGTCAAGACCGACCCCAGCCTGCGGCCGCTGATCGAGCGCCTGGATCGCCAACTGCGCTCGCGTGCATGGAACGACGGCAAGGTGTCGGCTCACCACGGCATCATCCCGACGCTGGAACCCGCCAACCTGTCGGCCATGAGCGAGAAGGAGCTGGCCGTCTACCGGCTGATCCGCGCCCATTACCTCGCGCAGTTCCTCCCACACCATGAGTTCGACCGCACGATGGCGCAGTTCTCGTGCGGCGGTCAGTCGCTGGCGGCCGTGGGCAAGCAGATCGCCGTCACCGGCTGGCGCGAGGTGCTGGCGACGCCGGGGCCGGACGATGCCGATGGCGAGGATGCGCAGCGCAGCCAGGTGCTGCCCGCCCTGCATGCGGGCCTGTCCTGCCCGGTCGGAAAGGTGGATCTCAAGGCGCTGAAGACGCTGCCGCCCAAACCCTACACGCAGGGCGAGCTGATCAAGGCCATGAAGACCGTCGCCAAGTTCGTGACCGACCCGCGGCTGAAACAGAAGCTGCGAGATACCACCGGCATCGGCACCGAGGCGACACGCGCCAACATCATCAACGGTCTGATCGGTCGCGGCTACCTGGTCAAGAAAGGCCGCGCCGTCCGCGCTTCCGACGCGGCATTCACGCTCATCGACGCGGTGCCCTCGGCCATCGCCGACCCCGGCACCACGGCGGTGTGGGAGCAGGCACTCGACATGATCGAGGCCGGCCAGATGGCGCTGGACACCTTCATCGAGAAGCAGTCCGTGTGGGTCGGCCAGCTCGTGCAGCAGTACCGCGGCGCAACGCTCTCGCTCAAGCTGCCGCCGGCGCCGGCCTGCCCGCAGTGCGGCACACCGATGCAGCAGCGCACGGGCAAGAGCGGCGCGTTCTGGTCCTGCTCGCGCTACCCGGACTGCAAGGGCACGCTGCCGATCGAGTCCCCGACGGGCCGGCGCAGCGCACCGCGCAAGCGGCGCGCTGCCTCCAAGGCGTCCTGATCCTCGCTTTTCCCCTGCCGCGCCGGCCACTTCACTGGCGGCGAGGCAAACGTCCCGCACCGCGCGGGACTCCAAAGCGCGCGTCTCCTTCTGCAACGGTGTGCGCGCCCCGTCTGCCCGGCATCGGGCGACGGGGCGAGAAGGTCATTGCTCCACGAATCGCGCCCGCCGCCATTCCCTTGATCGGTGTGCCTTGCCTCGGCCACGAGGGGCTTCCTGACGCCTTGCCGCCGCGCGAGCCGTGAGGAGGCCACTTGGGCCGAGGGTATTCCGTGCCGGTGCCCGCCGGCGGAACAACGGGCTCCCTTTGTGTGTGGATGCACGCCAGAGGTTTCCGGCCCCAGCCACGAAACGGGCCGGGTGCGATTGCTGACGCAGCGAACGGCTTTGACGACGGCCTGCGCTGACGCAGCCCACAGGTGGTTTTCCTTCCTCTCCAGCCGAAGGCCCGCGTGGCCTTCGGCGCCCTGGTCCTTGCCTTGTCCCGTGACGCGGGCCTGCCCTAAAGCGGGCCGTCCGCGATTCGGTTTTCCCTGCGACGGCAGCCATGCTTCGCGCCCATCCTCACCCATGCGTTGCTGACAGTCGTCAGCGGCATGCCCTGGCAGTCTCGGTCTTCAAGACTGCAACGCGGTTCGCCGCGTTGACCGATCCAGTCCGCTTCGCATCGCCCACCGCGGACGCTCGCCGGTCTGGCGACGATGCACTTTTCTCAACCACCCGAGGGGAACCCCATCCCCTGTGGGATGCGTGCTCCCCGACCCACCAAGGAGCACGGCATGTCTGAACCTTCCGCATCTTCCTCTGCAACCGCAGTGCGCAGTGGTGCGCTGGCGCTGGCCTGGACCGGCAAGCGTCTGCCGCTACAGGTGCTGCGCAGCGCGGCCGGCCAATACATCGGCACGCAAGACGACGAAGGCCCGGTATCGCGGGAGTCCGTCGAGTATTTCCCCACCCACCTCGCAGCACAGCGCGCCCTGGATACCCATGCCTGGACGCAGCGCGCTCAGCCCTGATTCCCCACCCTTCAAGGAGTCCTCTCATGAATCTGTCTTTGCCCGAAGACGTGCTCGATCAGATGGCGCTGGAACAGGCGCACTTCGACGCTGCACCGCAGGCCTTCTTCGAGGCCTGGAAGCGCGGCGCGCAGATCGCCGGCCACGAGTGGTTCGGCGACGGCACACGCGAAGGTCTGCAGCGTGCCACCACCAAGTGGGATCTGCGGCCCAACATGCTGATGCTCAACGACGCCCTGGGCGTGCTGAGCAGCGGTCAACGCATGTTCCTGTCCGCGATGGTGAGCTTCTACAACGCCCGCGAGGGTGGCGCGATGCTCAAGCGTTGCGGCTTCGAGGGGCTGTCCGACTTCGGCGGCCTCGATCTGGAACGGCGCCAGGTCATCGCTGACCTCACGCTGCACTACAACGGCTGGTGAGCCGCGCCTGGCAACCCACCGTCCTTTCATCCCACCCCACGAGGGACATGCGTCCCCGTTCGGGGCCATGTCCCTCCTTCTTTTCGCAGGAGCGGCCATGTCCCGAATCAGCATCTTCCACTGACCCGCACCGCCCGCCACCAGGGCGGTCCGACGCCGCGGCCGGCTGACCGGCTGCCACTTCATCCACCCGCTGGGGTTCAATCCCCGGCAGGGGATTGCCTCGGCCATCCTCTGCTGGAGGAATCCCATGTCCCATTCCAACAACCCCTTCGTCCGCGGCTACGATGGCCTGTCCGTGCAACGGCTGCTGGCGATTTCCTACGACGACGACTGCCCGCTGAGCTATCTGCCGCTGCACGTCTCGCAGTCGCACCTGCCGGACAGCCAGGTCGAGCGCCATGCCTGCGTCTTCTGCGACGACTTCGCGCTGATCACGGAAGGCCAGAACGTGCCGCCCGAGCTGGACGCGCAATGCCGCAGCCACGGCATCGCCCGAAACCTCGTCTACGCCGTCATGGCCGAAGAAGCCGGCCAGCCGCTGCACGTCGGCGATACCTACTCCGAGGAAGCCGCACGCGAGGTGGTGCGGCGCCTGCGCTTCGAGACCGGCTTCTACAGCCGTGCCTGGGAAATCAGCTCGGCGCACATCACCGAGGAGGCCGGCCGCTATCTGGCCAACCTGGCCGACATCGCCACGCCGAGCGGTTTTCTGTTCATCGCCTTCCGCATTCCCTACAGCCCGGCGGTCGGCGTGAAGCTGATCGCCACGCCCTGGACGGATGCGAACGTGCAGCAGGTCGAGGGCATCACCGCCGAAGAACTGCGGCAGGAGCACCGGGCCAAGGGCATGCCGGAGTCCCTCGTGGAAGTGTTGCACCTGGCTGCGCTCGCCGACGTTCGCATGTTGGTGTTCGATGCCGGCGCGCCCGTGCTGGACGGACTGACGCTCTACGACGACGAGTAACCCCCTCTTGAGCCCCGTGCGGGGCTCTTCTTTTCCGCGGAACGCGGTACCGGCGCGTTGCCGATTCCAGGCGGACGGCCGCCGTCATGTGCCGCACGCTGGCCGCATGTTCGCTGGCGTTGCCGGCAGCATGCCCAGGCAGTCGAGACCTTCGAGACTGCGGCGCGGTTCGCCGTGCTGGTTGTTTCGTTCTCCGGGCGCACCCGCGTCCATCCACCTCACCCTCAAGGGACAGACCTCCCTTGCGGGCGGGAGTCCCTTGGTTGCCACAAGGAGTCTCCCCATGGATACCCAAGCCATCCGCGCACAGATGCCGACGCTCGTTGTCGGTCATGTGCCTTCCAACGTCCGTTCGTTCAAGTTCAACATCTTCGACGGCCAGCCCAAGGTTTCGACGCTGGGCTTTCACATTGACCCGAAGCCTTTCGAGGGCAAGGTCATCGCCACCACCGACGAGGCCATCGTCGTCAAGACGGGACGAGCCGAGTTCGCGGTGCTCGATCGAACGCTCGTGACCGAGGTGCCCGACGAGGGCGCCAAGGTGCAGGTCGAACCCTATGTCAGACGCCGCTTCGACGGTCAGCGGGCGGACACGCCCGAGGAGCAGACCGAGTTCACCGCCGACGGCCAGCCCTACACGGTGAAGCGGTTCGTGCTCGGTTCCGCACCGGCGAAGCTGCCGATCCCCGAGCCGCGCTGCCCCGAGCTGCAGGAACTGATCGACCAACTGGAGCAGTTGCCCGCTCCCGACGGCTTCCGGCGCATCACCCACATGCTGGTGGATGCCGGTGCGCGGGACATCACCTGGGTCGATCCGCTGCCCGCCGACATCATCCGCACGCCGCCGGCCATCGGCTTCACCGTCGCCACGACGAAGTTCCAGGGTTGCGTCACCGTGCTGTATGAGCGTGGCCTCGACCTCTACGCGGTGGAGCTGCGCCGCGACGGCGAGCTGATTGAACGGGTCGATGAGGTGTTCTTCGACACCCTCGGCGAGACGCTGGAACGGCTGATCGACGACGGGAGCTGGCGCCGCATCCGAGTGCAGTGCCTGTTGTCGGGTCGCAAGGCTGTCCGGCACTGATCTCCCAGCAGCTTCCCGCCTTCGCGGCGGGAAGCCTCTCTTCCTGCATCCCTGGAGATCACACCCATGACTGTTCGATTCAAAGGCACGGAGCTGCGGCCCGTGCTCGCCGAAGCGGTGGCGAATCAATGCCGCGTCATCCTGGTCAAGGATCAGGGCGTGTACTTCCTGGCCGAGCGCGGCGAGCGCCGACCCGATGGTCGCCAGAAGACCATCGCCTATGCCGCTGGCTGCAACCCGGATGTCGATGCGTTCGATGACTGGTGGGAGCTGGCGCGCGCCGAGTTCGGCGGCGATGACTTTGGCGAGTTCTTCGATCCGAAGGAGGGCGTGTTTGCGTGCATCCTGCACAGCGAGGACGATCTCGACGTGTCCGCCACCGCGACACACCTGTCGCTGCAGGCGGTTCCTTCCGCGCCCAGCGGTAACTGACCGCCCATCCCTGGCCCCCGCTCCGGGGGCCTCTTTCTTCCCGGCAATGCGGACAGCCGCGAGTGCCAATTACCGCTCGCATGCGCGCCGCCCCGGCGCCACGCTTCCGCCCATGTTCCGCTGACGTCCGTCAGCGACATGCCCAGGCAGCCACGATCTTCAAGGCTGCGATGCGGTTCCGACCGCGTTGATCACCCCAGTTCGCACCGGCATCCATGCGCGAACGGCCATCGGTTCTCGATGGCGATGCCACCAAGCTGTTCCATCAACCCACGCGGGGTTCCACACCTTCCCCGCCTTGGGTCGGGTGTGTCTCCGCCTCATTGTTCTCAGGAGATTCACCATGACCACTTCCACCGAAAAGTCCTACTTCGATCTGCACATCACCGGCCTCGGGTATCTCAATCGCATCCGCGAAGTGAAGCCCAAGAAGGGCGATGCGTTCCTGGCCTGCGACATCGCGGCTCTGAACGGTCCCAGCGACGACGTCTCGTATGTGCGTTTCGACACGCGCGTATCGGGTTCGGAAGCGCAGCACCTGGTGCGCCGCTGCATTCAGGCGGTCGACGCCGAGAAGAAGGTGATGATCGGCTTCCGCTTGGGCGACCTGTGGACCGACACCTTCACCTACTCCAAGGGGAAGCGTGCCGGCGAGCAGGGTGTGAGCCTCAAGGCCCGCCTGCTGTTCGTCAGTTGGATCAAGGTCGACGGCAAGCTCGTCTACAAGGCCGAACCCAAGCCGACCGAGACCGACGAGCGCGACCCGGAAGTCCCTGTGACGTCCGACGCGCCCGCCGCGCAGCAAGCCTCGGCACCGGAGCCTTCCAGGCCCGTCGCCGATGCTGCCGACGACGCTGCCGATGCCCCCGCATTGGCCGTTGCCGAGTCGTTCTGATCCGCAAGGCCCCATCCCCGGGGCCTTGTCTTCTCTTCGTCCGCAGGAGACCTTCATGATCACCATTCCCGGCCAACTGGCCATCAAGACCATCCACGGCAGGAACGGCGACTTCAACGTCGGCCGCCTGGCGACCTCGATCGGCGAGTTCGTCGTGAAGAACGCCGAACTCGATCAGTACCGCGAGGGCAAGTACGACGGTGATTTCGTCATCGTCGAGATTCGCCCCTCCACGTACAACGCCAACGGCCGCATGGTCATCGAGATCCGCGCCCATCTGGGCGGGATGACGCTGTCCAACATCGACGCCCTGAGCCGCGACGAGGCCCGCCGGCTGAGTCCGCAGGAAGTCGATCCGATCGACGAGGAAGCGCAGACGCCCGCGCCGGCAACGCCCCCGGCCAAGCCGAAGGCGAAGTCGCGCAGTCCGCGTGATCCCCTGGTCGATACCACGCCGTTCGGCAGCGAATCGGCTCCCGTGTCCGCTGCGGCCTCGGCCGAGGCAGACGACGCGGTGCTGTTTGGTGCCTTGTGGCCCCTGGGCGAGACCGTGAAGCTCGATGCGACCGTGGATCGTCGTGTGCTGCGTCAGCAGCGCGACCGTCTCGACAAGCTGGGCTACGAGTTCGCTCCGTTGTCCCAGGACTGGCACCTCAAAGCTGCCTGATCCATCGCCGCCTTGCGCGGCATTCCGCCACCCGCCGGGGTTCTCCCCCGACGGGGAGGGGTCCGGCCTTTTCTTCAAGGAGACCCTCATGGGCTGGACCTTCGTTCGTCAGACGCGCGATCAGTTGATCCGCGAGCTGCTCGCTCCGCAGGCGTCCGAACGCGCTTGCTGCGAAGTCATCGACCACACGCTGGACGGCGACGTTCTGTGGACCGTGGTTCGCGTCACCGCCATGCAGGCGGGCGTCATGGGCCTCGCGGCCGGTGAGTCCGTCTGCTACATCGGCTGCAATCTGCTGGAAAGCTCGGGCGGCGATTGGGGCTACAAGTCCCTCGATGAGTCCGTGCATCCGTACTACTACTCGTGTCCGCTGCGCTATCTCGACATGGCGCCGGTGCAAAGCTCCGAGTGGCGCGAGCGGGTTCACCGCTTCCACGCGGGACGCGCCGTCTAGCGGCACGCATCTTCCTTCACCCAACCGGGGCGAGCATGGCCCCGCGGGCTGTGGTTGCTCCTTCATTTTCAAGAGGACATCACCATGCCTGCACCTTCTTCCGCGAAACCGCTGTACCGCATCGACGAATGCCCCGACCTCATGGCCGACGGTTGCGTCGGTGACGAGCAGGGCAATCTCGTCTTTCTGTCGATCTGGGCGCGCGACACCGCCGTTCAGGAGTTCCTCGCCCGCCTGACCCTCGGCCGGGATGAACAGGGACTGGATCAGTTCCACGTCATCACCGAGCAGGGCGCTTCCATCCCGGTCTTCGTCGGCAACGTCGAGAACCTGGAAAAGCGCATCACCCGCGCCTATCGGCGAACGCTGTTCGGTTCGCTGACGAATGTGTGGCTGTTCGATCGTCGCTGCGTGAAGCCAGACAAGGCCAACGCCAGCGCGCTGGCGCTTCTGCCCAGGGATTCCGCGCTCCGGCTCGACCGGCTGTGGACGCTGGTGCAGGACACCTGCCCGCTGCCACTGCTCGACCACTGGCGCGACACCGTGCTGGAGCTGTTGCAGACACGGCGGATGCTGACCGGTCTTCCCTTGGCCCTCGGGCCACTGGAAGGCCATCGGCTGGCCCTCGATGTCCCGGCGCTGACGAAGGCGCTGGGCGAACTGATTCGCAACGGCACCCTCGGCGCCACGCAGTACGAACTGGCCGCGAACGCACCGCTTCGGCGTGTGGCGTGAACCATCCCCACGGGCATGCGCGCCGCGCGTGCCCGCCTTCCCTCATCCATCATCAGGAGAAATCCATGGCACTCATGTTTCCGCGCCTGGCGCGCAATTTCATTCGTAACGGCTACTTCCCCACCGACGAACCGACGCTGGAGCGGGCCTTGTCCGCACTGGCGCCGTCTCCCGGCTCCATGTCCATCCTCGATCCCTGCGCCGGCGAAGGCGTGGCGATTGCCGAAGCCGCCCACGCCCTCGGGCGCGAGCAGGTCCAGGCCTTCGTCGTCGAGTACGACGCCGAGCGTGCCCGCCACGCACGGCAACTGGTCGATCGCTGCATCCACGGTGACCTGATGGACACGCTGATCTCGCGCCAGTCATTCGGGCTGCTGTGGCTGAACCCGCCGTATGGCGACCTGAGCAAGGACGTGAACGGCAACATCGGCTATCAAGGCCAGGGCCGTGCGCGGCTAGAAAAGCTGTTCTATCAGCGCGCGCTGCCGCTGCTGCAGTACGGTGGCGTGCTGATCTTCATCGTGCCGCACTACGTGCTCGACGCCGAGCTGGTCGGATGGCTGACGCGCCACTTCGCCGACCTGCGCATCTACCGTGCGGTGGAAACGCAGTTCAAGCAGGTGGTGATCTTCGGTCGCAGGATTCGTCAGCGCGACCAGGCATCGGAATCGGCCAAAGCCGTGCGCGGTCTGCTGCTGCAGATCGGACAGGGTGACGCCGAAGCCGAGGAGCTGCCACTCGAATGGCCGTTCCTGCCGTACACCGTCCCTGCCAGCCCGGCCGAGCCGGAGCACTTCTATCGCGTGACGATGGAGCCCGAGCAGTTCGCCGATGAAGTCGGCCGGCTGCAAGGACTCTGGCCCGCGCTCGATACGCATCTGGGCGCCGCGCAGCAGTCGCTGCGTCCGCCCGCGCGGGCCTTGTCGCACTGGCATCTCGCCCTGGCCTTGGCCGCAGGCGCGATTTCCGGCGTAGTGACGTCCAAGAGCGGGCGCGTGCTCGTCGTCAAAGGTGACACCCACAAGGAGAAGATGCTCCAGACGGAATACACCGAACGCGACGACGGCTCCGTGGCCGAGACACGCATCCTCACCGACAAGTTCGTGCCGGTCATTCGTGCATGGGACTTGACGCTGGGCTCGCCCACGTGGGGCGAAGTGCTGACCATCCGCTGATCGCTGTTCCCTGACGGTTCGCCGTCGCTTTCATCCACCCACCGGGGTCACGTTGCCCCGATGGGGGTGCCGTGGCCCCTTCTTCCAGAAGGAGAAACCACCATGGCACTCGCAGTCCTCAACCTCGCGTCACAAGCACGCTTTTCGCCCGGGCAGGTGGTCATGACCGCCGGCGTCGACGAGCTGGTCCGACAGGGTCGGCTCAACCCCACGCCGTACCTGCGCCGCCATCTTCATGGCGAATGGGGCGACCTGAGCGACAGCGATCGGCGGCAGAACGACGCCGCGCTGAAGTCCGGCGAGGATCGTCTGTTCTCGTCCTACCAGGTCACGTCCGACCAGAAGCTCTGGATCATCACCGAATGGGATCGCAGCGTCACCACACTGCTGCTGCCCAGCGAATACTGATCCGCATCCAGCGGTCTCGCGCCGCTTCTTTCTTCCCACCCAGGGGCATGTCACCGCCCCGTGGGGGAGGTGCATGCCCCATTGCTTTGGAGCATCACCATGTCCCTCGATCTCGAAACTGTTCCCGAAACCGCTGTGCAGGGCGACCTGCTCGAAGCGGCCGCTTCACCTCTCACGCTCAGCCTGCAGGACTTCGTATCGGAGTTCGGCGACGAGCTGCTCGATTCGCTCAACCGCGCCAATCCGCCGGTCTACACCGGCCAGGTGCGGGTGCATCGGCAACTGATCCTCGCCGCGCTCAAGCGCAAGCTGTTCCCGGCGCAAGCGATGTGGTCCACGCCGTCACCGAGCTGTTGGTCGATCGCGGCGAACGCGCCGCGATCGTCAACGGCGAGATGGGCTGCGGCAAGACGACGGTGGGTATTGCCACCGCCGCCGTGCTCAACGCCGAAGGCTACCGCCGCACCCTGGTGCTCTCGCCACCCCACCTGGTCTACAAGTGGCGGCGCGAAATCCAGGAGACGGTGGCCGGTGCCAAGGTCTGGGTGCTCAATGGCCCGGACACGCTGGTCAAGCTGCTGAAACTGCGCGAGCAGTTGGGCGTGCCGGCGCAGGGCCAGGAGTTCTTCGTCCTCGGCCGCGTGCGGATGCGGATGGGGTTCCACTGGAAACCTGTCTTCGTTCGCCGGCGCACGCCTCACGGCGACGTGGGGGCCTGCCCGGCTTGCGGGCACGTCATCACCGACCTCGACGGCGAGCCGATCAACCCGGTCGAGCTGGAAGCCGAGGAGTCCCGCCGCAAATGCAGCCACTGCCGTGCACCGCTGTGGTCGTTGATCCGTCCCAGAGGTCTGTCCGCCAGCGACCAGTCCTCGACCGTGCTCAAGGCGCTGAAGCGTATTCCAACCATCGGGGAAGTCACCGCGCAGAAGCTGATGCAGAAGTTCGGCGACGCCTTCCTCGCGTCGATGCTCGGGGACAATATCCACGAGTTCATCAACCTGATGGATGGCAACGGCGAGCTGGTCTTCTCGGACCGGCAAGCCCATCGCATGGAACGTGCGATGGCCAACATGGAGTTCGGCTTCGGCGAGGGCGGCTACCAGCCGTCCGAGTTCATCAAGAGGCAGCTTCCCCAAGGCACGTTCGACCTGCTCATCGCCGACGAGGCGCACGAGTACAAGAACGGCGGCTCCGCTCAGGGCCAGGCCATGGGGGTGTTGGCGGCCAAGCGCGCAAGACGCTGCTGCTCACCGGCACACTGATGGGCGGCTACGGCGACGACCTGTTCCACCTGCTGTTCCGAGCCTGCCGGGGCGGATGATCGAAGATGGCTACCGGCCGACGAAGAACGGCAGCATGACGTCGGCCGCGATGGCGTTCATGCGCGATCACGGCGTGCTCAAGGACATCTATTCCGAGAGCACGGGCACGGCGCACAAGACGGCCAAGGGCACCAAGGTATCGGTGCGCACGGTCAAGGCGCCGGGTTTCGGTCCCAAGGGCGTACTGCGGTGCGTCCTGCCGTTCACGGTATTCCTCAAGTTGAAGGACATCGGCGGCAATGTGTTGCCGCCTTACGACGAGGAGTTCCGCGAAGTCGCGATGGACACGGCGCAGGCCGCGGCCTACCGCGATCTGGCGGGTCGCCTGACCCAGGAGCTGAAGCAGGCCCTGGCGAAGCGCGACACGACGCTGCTCGGCGTGGTCCTCAACGTGCTGCTGGCCTGGCCGGACTGCTGCTTCCGGTCGGAAACCGTGGTGCATCCGCGCACGCGCAACACCTTGGCGTTCGTGCCGGCTCAGTTCAACGAGTTGGAGGTGATGCCCAAGGAACGCGAGCTGATCGAGATCTGCAAGCAGGAGAAGGCAGAAGGTCGCAAGACCCTGGTCTATTCGGTCTACACCGGCACGCGCGACACCACGTCGCGTTTGAAGGTGCTGCTGGAGCAGGAAGGCTTCAAGGTGGCGGTACTGCGCGCGAGCGTGGATGCCTCCCGCCGCGAGGACTGGATCGCCGAGCAGTTGGACCGTGGCATCGACGTGCTCATCACCAATCCCGAGTTGGTGAAAACCGGCCTGGACCTGCTGGAGTTCCCGACCATCGTGTTCCTCCAGTCGGGCTACAACGTGTATTCGTTGCAGCAGGCCGCGCGGCGCTCATGGCGCATCGGCCAGAAGCAGCCGGTGCGCGTGATCTACCTCGGCTACGCCAACTCCTCGCAGATGACCTGCCTGGGGTTGATGGCCCGGAAGATCATGGTGTCGCAAAGCACGTCGGGCGACGTGCCGGAGTCCGGGCTCGATGTCCTGAATCAGGACGGCGACTCGGTGGAGGTGGCACTGGCACGGCAGCTTGTCACGGTCTGATCCATGTGCTCATGCCGGCGGCCCCTCGGGGTCGCCGGCTTCTTTCCACGGCCCTTCGGGGCTGCCTTCTGTTAGGTTATCTTCGATCTCTTTATGAGGCGGGTAATGAACAAGAACGGTAAGCAGAGGGCATTGGTCGTGATGGGGGCCGGAGCCTCGGTGGAGCTGGGCATCCCCGCTACGATTGGATTCGGGAATCTTATCGATGACGCCATCAAGGCCGACAAATACTGTGCCCATGTGGGAGGAACGGAGGTCTATTTCGACATTCGAGACAAGTTGCGCACCTACTATGCCAGCGAGGCCGAAGCCCACTTTGAGCGCATCTATCACGTCATGCACGAACTCAGCCAGTTGCGCGCAAAGCAAGGCGCGGTTCCCAAGTTCCTACCCGTGATGTATCCGTTCCTGGGCACCGCTGTGACGCACCCTGAGCAAGCACTCAAGGCCGCCTGCAGCGCGATGCTTGATTTCATCTATGCGAAGGTCTCGGAAGTCTGCGACAACCCAGCCCTACCATTGAATCCCTTGTCTGCGTTCTTCGAGGTGCTGGAGCAGCAGTACGTCCCTCGCGTGTACACGACCAACTACGATGATTTCGTCGCCCAGGCGACCCAAGGGCGCTACTTCACCGGCTTTACGCAGCGACATGGCGATCACTCGGACTTCGACGGAAAGGCTTTCTGGGCGGAGTGGGGCAAGCCGGCCTTGTTCCATCTACACGGATCAGTCCATATGGGATTCTCCGTGCCCGGCGAGCATCAGATCGGTGACATCGTTTGGTTCGATGACAAGGCCGTGGCACGTCGGCAAGCCAGATTCAATGGCTCGGGCGTTGACAGGATGGATGGCACCCACGTCGAGCGGGGCGCGATCATCACCGGATTGGACAAACTCGGCCGCCTTCAGCAGTCGCCCTATGCGTTCTACTACTCGGCGCTCAACCGGGAGGCCATGGAGGCAGACCTGATTCTGGTGCTAGGCAGCGGGCTAGCGGATCTCCATCTGAACACGTTCCTGAAGGCTGCCCGGCGTGCCAGACCCGACGTGCCGATTCTCTACGTCGGCTATTGGGGGCGAGAGGCGCTGGACTTCTACAGCACCATCCATTTCGAGTTGGAAGATCGTGACATCGCGCTGTTCCATGAACTAGGCATCGATCTGGTAAACGTCGCTGAAGCACGCTTCAAAGCGGACGACGGCTGGACTGTGGATGCCCGTGGCAAAGCGGCGGTGTGGGCTGATGGCTTCCAATCGTTCCTCCTTGCACCAGAAGCATTCACGAAGGTATTGCTGAAAGTCGCTGCCACGTAGGTACCTGTCCAGGGCAACGATTTCTTGACCCACCGCACTAATCGGTCGGCGTCCAGTTCCCTTTGTTTGCTGCCAGCGCTCGTCACGGCAGCGATGGTGACGGCTCCACATTCTGGGGAGCCGAACCATGCGACTGTTCGCCCGTTTTCGTAGCCCTCCCACAATCTACGGCGCGATAGCCAGCTCCGTCCTGGCCGCCGGCTGCGCCACGACCGCCACGCCGTCTGTGCCAGCGGTGCCGGCCGCATCGCCAACCGCCGTCGCGCCGGAGCCAGGTTTCGTTCCGGTGGCCCGCTACGGCCGCTACACCCTGGTCGAGCTGGTGCCGGAGCCCGCGCAGCGTGATCTCTTGCAGCAGGCGGTGGAGGTCTCGATTCCGCCCATGCTCGATGCCAGCATGGGCGATGCCATGCGCCATGTGCTCCTGCGCTCCGGCTACCGGCTCTGCGATACGGCCGAGGCCGCCGCGCTCTACGCGCTGCCGCTGCCCGCCGCACACCTGCGCCTGGGTCCGCTGATGCTGCGCGATGCCTTGCTGACCCTTGCCGGCCCCGCCTGGGAGCTGTCGGTCGATGACTTGAGCCGCCAGGTCTGCTTCAGCCGGCACGGTGCTCCCACCTTCCTTTCCGCCAACCCGCCCGGCACCACCACGCCCGTGCCGGACGCCGACCGGCCCGAGGAGATGCGGCCATGACCTTTCCCCAAGCGCCATCCGAGCGCCATTCCCGCACGCGCTGGCTCAAGGTCGCCGCGGTCTTCTGGCTGCTGCTCATCAGTGCCGTGGCACTCATCAACAGCGTCGGCCTGTCGCGGCTCGCCGAACAGACCCAGAGCAGCGCACAGGATGCGCAGATCAATGCGTTGGGCCTGCGCGTGGCCGATCTCGAAAGGCAGGCCGATGCGGACAAGCGCCGGCCGGCGCCGATCAGCCAGGCCGAATTCGCCACCGCGCGGCAGGCGTTGGACGAACGGATGACGCGCCTCGAAGAGGCCGACGAGGCGAGGGCCCTGGCCGTCGACCTGCAGACGCTGCAGGCGCGCGTGAACGGGATCGAGACCCGCCTGGAGAAGACCCGGCAGGTGGCATCCGCCGCTCGCCCGCGCGCTCCGGTTGCGACGAAGCCCAAGGTGCCGGAGCCGCCGTTCCGGGTGCTCGGCGTGGAGCTGCGGGGAGGCGAGCGCTTTCTGTCGATCACCTCCACCGCCGCGGCCTCGCTCGCGGGCACCCGGCTGCTGCGCGAGGGCGATGCCGAGGGCGGCTGGCAACTGCAGTCCATCGAGGCGCAGGCGGGCGTGTTCCAGGTGAACGGCCAGACGCAGCGCGTTGCGGTGCCGTAGGAGGTGCCATGACCCCCACGCTCACTTCGTTCGCAGCCCCCCGAGGGGGCTTCAGCCTCCTTGAGGCGGCTCGGCGGAGGCTGACCATGAACCTGCGGCCGTTGCTCGCTGCCATCGTCCTGTTCGCCGCTTTCGGCGCATCCGCCCAGCCGGCCCCGGTGACGAACTCGCGCATGGTGCCCGCCCAGGTGCAGCCGGGCGCCGATGCCGCGCTCGACGAGAGGCGGGCGCGGGAGTGGGGGCTTCAGCCCGAGGAGTGGGCGCGTTACCGGCAGCTGATGCAGGGGCCGCTCGGGGTCTATTCGCCCCAGCTCGATCCGCTCACGGCGCTGGGCATCGAGGCCCGCAGCGAGGAGGAGCGCAGGCGCTACGCCGAGTTGCAGGTGCAGGCCGAGGCCCGGCGCGTCGGCAAGACGCTGGCCTACCAGCGGGCCTACGACGCGGCGTGGCAGCGCCTGTTTCCCGGCCAGCCGCGCGTGAGCCTGCCCGGCGCCAAGGCGCAGGGTGCCGGCAACACCGGCTCCGGGCGCCTGGCGGTCTTCGTCAAGGCCGACTGCGCACCGTGCGCGCAGCGCGTGCGGCAGTTGCAGGCGGCCGGCACGGCCTTCGATCTCTACATGGTCGGCAGCCGTCAGGACGACGCGCGCATCCGGCAGTGGGCCACCCAGGCGGGCATCGACCCGGCCAGGGTGCGCGCTCGCACCATCACGCTCAACCACGATGCGGGGCGCTGGCTGTCGCTGGGCCTGCCCGGCGAGCTGCCGGCCGTGGTGCGCGAGGTGAACGGTCAATGGCAGCGGCAATAGGTACTCCGGGCCGGGCGCGTCGGCCATCCCGCGTCGCCATCCGCTGCGCCAGCGCCGCGCTGCT
>NZ_AZSV01000032.1:0-44207 GCF_000582595.1 Pseudomonas sp. BAY1663 | reverse complement strand
CGCGTCTGGCCGGGCGGCATGGCCGTGGTCGCCTGGTTCGGGCTGATCGCCCTCGGCGGGCTGGCGCTGCTCATGCTCCTGCCCTATGCGCCGCGCCTGGCGCTCTGGCTACCGGCCGCCGGCGGCCTGGCCTGGCTATGCGTCTACGCCGGCGTGTAGCAGGAAGTCGAGCACCGGCCGGGTGAAGGCATCGCCGGCCTCCACGTTCGACAGGTGCGCCGCCTCCAGCTCGAGCAGTCGTGCCCCGGCGATGCGCTGCTGCATGAAGCGGCCATGCTCCGGCGTGGTCACCGGATCGTGGACACCACAGACGATCAGCGTCGGCACCCCGATGACGCCCAATCGCTCGCGGTGGTCGGCATCGCGCACGGCGGCGCAGCTGGCGGCATAGCCTTGCGGCGAGGTCGTGGCGATCATCCGGGTCAGGCGCTGCACCTGCTCCGGTTGCCGCGCGGCGAAGCCCGGGGTGAACCAGCGTGCGGCAGAGGCTGCGCGCATGTCGCGCATGGCCTGCTCGCCGCCCTGTACGACGCTTGCGATGCGCTCGTTCCAGATCGCGTCGGTGCCGATCTTCGCCCCGGTGTTGCACAGCACCAGCCGCGTCAGCCGCTCGCCGGCGTGGATCCCCAGCCACTGGCCGGTCAGGCCGCCCATGGACAGGCCGCAGAAGGCGAAACGCTCGATCCCCAGCGCATCGACCAACGCCAGCACGTCGCCGCCGAGCTGGTCGATGGTGTAGGACCCCGGCGTGACCAAGGAGTCGCCATGGCCGCGGCTGTCATAGCGCAACAGACGGAAATGCTCGCTGAAGGCGGGAACCTGGGTGTCCCACATGCCCAGCGAGGTACCCAGCGAGTTGGACAACACCAGCAGCGGCGCATCGGCCGGGCCATCGAGACGGTAGTTCAGCTCGCCATCGGCGAGTTTTACGGTAGGCATGAAAAAGTCCTTATGCGTTCGAATGAAGGAACCCGGAAGCGCAGGAGACCGCGGGATGTCTGGCTCGGTGCCACGGTCGATGATCGGGCGTCCGTGGGTAGGTTGGCGCTGAGCGCAGCGAAGCCCAACAGGCACGGGCATGACGCGTTGGTGACATGCTGGGCTTCGCCCGCCTCATACCCTTTCGACCGCCAGTGCCAGCCCCTGGCCCACCCCGACGCACAGGGTCGCCAGGCCGAGCCTGCCGCCGGACTTCTCCAGCGCATGCACGCAGGTCATCACCAGCCGCGCGCCGCTCATGCCCAGCGGATGGCCGAGGGCGATGGCGCCGCCGTTGGGATTCACTCGCGGGCTGTCGTCGGGCAGGCCCAGGTCACGGGTGACGGCCAGGGCCTGGGCGGCGAAGGCTTCGTTGAGTTCGATCACGTCGAAGTCGCTCACCGCGAGGTTCAGCCGCTCGCACAGCTTGCGCACCGCCGGCACCGGCCCGTAGCCCATCACGCGCGGCGCGACGCCGGCGCTGGCCATGCCGAGCACCCTGGCGCGTGGCGTGAGGCCGTACTGGCGCACCGCCTCGGCCGAGGCCAGGATCATCGCCGCCGCACCGTCGTTGACGCCCGAGGCGTTGCCGGCGGTGACGCTCTTGTCCGGGCCGTTGACCGGCTTGAGTTTCGCCAGTGCCTCGGCGGTGGTGTCCGGGCGCGGATGCTCGTCGCTATCGACGAGGGTGTCGCCCTTGCGGCCCGCGATCGCCACCGGGACGATTTCCTCGGTGAAGAAGCCCGCTGCCTGCGCCTTGCCGGCGCGCTGCTGGCTGCGCAGGGCGAAGGCGTCCTGGTCCGCGCGGCTGACGCGGTGCTCCTCGGCGACGTTGTCGGCGGTCTGCGGCATCGAGTCGACGCCGTACAGTTCCTTCATCCGCGGGTTGACGAAGCGCCAGCCGATGGTGGTGTCCTCGATCTTCTGGCTACGGCCGAATGCCGCGTCGGCCTTGCCCAGCACGTAGGGCGCACGGGTCATGGACTCGACGCCGCCGGCGATGGCCAGTTCGATCTCGCCGCAGGCGATGGCACGGAAGGCGCTGCCCACCGCATCCATGCCGGAGGCGCACAGGCGATTGAGGGTCACGCCCGGCACGCTTTCCGGCAAGCCGGCCAGCAGCGCGGCCATGCGCGCGACGTTGCGATTGTCCTCGCCGGCCTGGTTGGCGCAGCCCATGAAGACGTCTTCGATCGCGGCGGGATCGAGCGCGGGATTGCGCTGCAGCAGCGCCCGGATCGGCGTGGCGGCCAGGTCGTCGGCACGCACCGCGGCCAGGGCGCCGCCGAAGCGGCCGATGGGTGTGCGTACGGCATCGCAGATGAATACTTCGCGGGTCACTCGTCACCTCCAGATTGTCCATGGGCGG
Source organism: Pseudomonas sp. BAY1663 (assembly GCF_000582595.1). Classification (NCBI taxonomy): domain Bacteria; kingdom Pseudomonadati; phylum Pseudomonadota; class Gammaproteobacteria; order Pseudomonadales; family Pseudomonadaceae; genus Pseudomonas; species Pseudomonas sp. BAY1663. The sequence goes on along the minus strand of NZ_AZSV01000032.1, from coordinate 41,860 downwards.
CGGCCGTACGGGCCTCCAGGGCGCGCAAGGCCGCCAGTTCGGCGGCGGTAGGCGGCGCCGTCTCGCCGAGTCCGTCGGCGAAGCGGACAGCCCAGCCGGTGTTCTCGATCACCTGCTCGCGAGTCACGCCCGGGTGCAGCGAGGTCACCACGAACTCGTGGGTGTCCGCTTCCGGCTCCATGATGCACAGGTCGGTGATGATGCCGACCGGCCCCTCGCCCGGCAGCCCCAGCTGCTGGCGGTGGTCGCCGCCCTCGCCGAAACCGACCGAGGTGATGAACGCCAGCCGGTCGACGAAGGTGCGCTGCGACTGCCTGAGGATGATCAGCACCTGCTTCGCCGAACCGGCAATTTCCGGTGCGCCACCCGCCCCTGGCAAGCGAACTTTCGGTTGGTGATAGTCGCCGATCACCGTGGTGTTGATGTTGCCGTAGCGGTCGACCTGCGCGGCGCCGAGAAAGCCCACGTCGATGCGCCCGCCCTGCAGCCAGTAGCGGAAGATCTCGGCGGTGGGCACCACGCTGTCGGCGGTCTCGGCCAGCTCGCCGTCGCCGATGGACAGCGGCAGCACCGACGGCTTGGCGCCGATCGGACCGGATTCGTAGATCAGCACGACGTCCGGCGCATGGGTCAGGCGCGCCAGGTTGGCGGCCTTGGACGGCAGGCCGATGCCGACGAAGCAGACGCTGCCGTTGCCGAGGCGGCGCGAGGCGGCCACCGTCATCATTTCGTTGGTGGTGTAGGTCATCACTGGGCCTCCTGCTGCGCGGCCAGCTTGGCCTGGAACGCGGAAAAGTCCGCGGTGCCGCGAATGAATTCGTCGAGCCATGCGCTGAAGGCGTCGCGGTCGCGGGCGATGGGGTCCCATTGCTGGTAGAAGCGGTTGTCACGTTCGTAGTAGCCATGGGCATAGGACGGATGCGCGCCGCCCGGCACCCGGCAGACGGCGGTCAGCGCCCAGCTCGGCAGCACGCAGGCGTTCATCGGCGCATCGAGCTCGTCGACGATTTCCTCGACGGTGACGATGCAGCGCCTGGCCGCCAGGGCGGCCTCCTTCTGCACGCCGAGGATGCCCTGGATCAGCACGTTGCCCTTGCGGTCGGCCTTCTGCGCGTGGATCACGGTGACGTCCGGGCGCACGCTGGGCACCGCCGCCAGCGTCTCGCCGGTGAACGGGCAAGTGACCGACCTGATCAACGGGTTGACCTTCGGCAGGTCCGAGCCGGCATAGGCGCGCAGCACGGCGAACGGCAGGCCGGAAGCGCCGGCGACATAGGCATTGGCCAGGTCGGCATGGCTGTGCTCCTCGATTTCCAGCGGCCGCGGCCACTGCTTTCCACCGCGTCGCGCAGACGATGCAGCGAGCCGACCCCCGGGTTGCCGCCCCAGGAGAAGATCAGCTTCCTGGCGCAACCGGCGCCGATCAGCAGGTCGTAGACCAGGTCCGGGGTCATGCGCACCAGGGTCAGGTCCTTCTTGCCCTGGCGAATGATTTCGTGCGCGGCGGCGGTGGGAATCAGATGGGTGAAGCCTTCGAGGGCAACGCTGTCGCCATCGTCGACGAAGCGATCGATTGCCTCGTGGAGGGAAAGAAGCTCGGCCATTGTTGTTGTCTCGTGTGGGAATCCGGATGCACGAACGCATTCGCGCCTGGACCGAACACTAAACAGCGGCACGGAGCGGAACAATCCGATAATCGCATCACCGTTCGATTATCGAACCAAAGCTGCAGACGGCAACCGCAGCACGAACTGCACGCCTGGCCCTGGCGCGCGGCAGGCTCCGCCAGGGCCAGGGGCCATCAAACGGCCCGCGAAATACCCGAAACCGCCCGGCCGGCCGTCTGGTCGTTGGCGGCGACGGCAACGTCGGCGAGCGCAATGATGCCCACCAGGCGCTTGTCGCGGTTGACCACCGGCAGGCGGTGCAACTGGATGTCGCCCATGTTACTGGCGACTTCCTGCAGGTCCTGATCATCGAAGCAGTACTTGACCTCATCGGTCATGACGTCGCGGACAGAGGTGTTGGGGCCTTTCCCGGTACAGACGGCTCGCGTAACGATATCGCGATCGGTGACCATGCCAATCAGCCGCTCGCCATCGCTCACCGGCAGCGAGCCGACGTCGTTATCGGCCATCATCCTTGCGGCATCCTGAATCGTGGTTTCCGGCCGTACCATCCTGACTTCGCGGGTCATGCATTCTGCGACTTTCATATACGATCTCCCGACGCCGAAAAGGCGCCTTTTCAGGTGAGTCACTTCAGCGGTTCATAGGCATCACCTCGACGTCTCTTTCATGAAGAGGCACACCGGTGGACTCGCTGCCATCGGCGACGTTCGGGCGAGCCGGGCGAGTGCCGGACGGATGCACCGCCGTCGATCGGACATCGGCGATGACACGACCGCGGCCCGGCAATCTCCTCGAACAGGCGGCTATTTGCCTGGTGCTCCGCTGCGCGCATCACGCCACACGCCAGGCAACGTCGGCGCAACCAGCCGCGGGCCGTCGAAGCCGGCCACCTCGGCGAACCGGGCGCTGCCCTCCTCCCAGTCCCGCTGGGCGGCGGCAATCTCGGCCTTGCTGTGGCCGACGAAGTTCCACCAGATGAAGATCTCCTCGCTGAACGGCACGCCGCCCAGCAGGATGCCCCGCGCGCCGGCCGGGGCTTCCAGTTCGAGCGACGGCAGGCCGCGGCCGAGATAGGCCAGTTCGTTCTCGGCGAAGGCCTCGCCGTTGATCCGCCACTCGCCGACCAGCGGCAGGACGCAGTATTCGAAGCTCGGCTCGAGCGCCAGCCGGGTGTGCGCGGCCGCCAAGGCGGCCAGGTCGATGCCCAGCAGCGGCGAGAAGGTCCTGGCGGGCGCCTGGTGCGGGCCGCAACGTCCGGCGAGCAGGGTGAAGCCGAAACCGTCGGCCTGCCAGCGGGGCAGCTCGGCATGGTGCTCGAATGCCGGCGGGCGATCGCGCTCGGCGGCCGGCAGGGCGATCCACAGCTGCACGGCGTGAAGCCGGCCTTCGCCGGGCATGGATTCCTCGGTATGGGCGATGCCATGGCCGGCGGTCATCAGGTTCACCTGGCCGGGGCGGATCACCTGGGCATTGCCGAGGCTGTCGCGATGCAGCACCTCGCCTTCGATCATCCAGGTGAAGGTCTGCAGGCCGATATGCGGATGCGGCCCGACCCGCATGCCAGCGCCGGACTCGAACACCGCCGGGCCGGCATGGTCGAGGAAGCACCAGGCCCCGACCATGCGCCGCTGCCGCGAGGGCAGCAGCCGGCTGACCGAGATGCCGCCGCCGATCTCGGCGCTGCGCGAAGTGATCCGCTGGATGGCCCGCGCGCCGTTCGTCACCGGGCAATCGTAGGAAGAAGTCAGCTCACAGCGGGTTTCGTGGGTACTCATCGCTCGGTCTCCATCCGGGTCATTTCCTGTGTTCCAGGGTCCAGGCCTGGAGTGCCACGAGCAGGCCACGCAGGTACTCGCGGGTCGCCTCGTCGGTCAGGTGGCCCTGTTCGTCGAACAGCTTCTGGGCAGTGCCGATCATCAGTTCGGGCCGGTTGAGCGGACGCATGTCGAGGAACACCATGCTCTGCCGCAGGTGGTACTGGGCCCGCGCCGTGCCGAAGCGGCCGGCACTGGCGCCCAGCAGGGCGACGGGCTTGCCGGCGAAGGGTTGCTCGGGCGGGCGCGAAACCCAGTCGATGGTGTTCTTCAGCACGCCCGGCACCGAATAGTTGTATTCCGGGGTGGCGATCAGCAGCGCGTCGGCGGCGCGGATCTGTTCGCGCAGGCGCTCGACCGCGGGCGGAAAGCCCTGCGCGTAGACATCTTCGTCGTAGAGCGGGATCTCGCCGATGTCGGCCAGTTCGATGAGCATGCCCGCGGGCGCCAGGCGCATGGCCTCCCGCAACGCCGCGGTATTGAAGGACCCGCGTCGCAAGCTGCCGGAGATACCCAATACCTTGATCTGGGGTGCGTTGGCCATGTCCGCTCCTCCTCGTTCGATCGGTTGACTGGCGAGTGCCGGTACCTTCCACCGGACATGCGGCCGCGCATCTATCGCCAGTATCGAAGCGGCCGGCCCGGCGGCCACGCCCGCTGGCATGGTCGCCAGGGATCAGCGGCTCACTTGCCCGCGGTCAGCGTGTTGTAGCTGTTGATGAGGTTGCGGTAATCCGGGATGTGGTTGGAGAACAGCTCGGCCAGGCCCTCGATGTCGTTGCGCCAGTCGCGGTGCAGTTCGCAGGCCACGCCGAACCAGGTCATCAGTTGGGCACCGGCGGCTCCATGCGGCGCCAGGCGGCGTCACGGGTGATCTCGTTGAAGGTGCCGGAGGCATCGGCAACCACGAAGACCTCGAAGCCCTCTTCCAGCGCGGACAGCGCCGGGAAGGCCACGCACACCTCGGTGACCACGCCGGCGATGATCAGCTGCTTCTTGCCGGTGGCCTTGACCGCGTTGACGAAATCCTCGTTGTCCCAGGCGTTGATGTTGCCGGGACGGGCGATGTAGGGCGCGTCAGGGAACTGCTCCTTGAGCTCGGGCACCAGCGGGCCGTTGGGGCCGTTCTCGAAACTGGTGGTGAGGACGGTCGGCAGCTTGAAGTACTTGGCCAGGTCGCCCAGGGCCAGCACATTGTTCTTGAACTTGTCGGGCTCGATATCCCGCACCAGGGAGAGCAGGCCGGTCTGGTGGTCGACCAGCAGTACGGCGGCGTCGTTCTTGTCCAGACGCTTGTATTGGAAGGACATGGTGAATCTCCTTGCTTGGGTTGATGCTCCGCCCAGATGGGCGGAGCTGGGGGATCACTGTGTACTGCTAAGCGGTTGTTGCATCGCGGCGCCATCCCGGCCATGGCGGTCGAACCGCGCCCCTCACACGTCCACCGTGAAGAGTAGTCAAACCAGCCAGCAACCTGGCCGAAACCGACCGTCAGTTAGCCATCCGGCCGAAGCGACCACTGCTGGGCGGTCACCCTCTCGAAACCGCGGTGCGGATGCTCGCCTACTCCCCTGCGCCGGGCTGCGGGGATGAAACATGAGGCTGGCGAAGTCGAGCAGCAGGAAAGGGCTCACGTGCTTACCTAAGCTGTCATGGGAAAACAGCGTGCGAACCGGGAAGCCGTCACCCACCCAGTGGGGCCGAGGGCTGGTGTAGACGCCAAGGATCTTCTTCATCGCGGAGCTCCTGAAGCCAATGGCAGTAACGCTAGTTGCGCAACGGCACCGCCGGTAGCCCCAATTTATCGCCCTCAGTGTTCTATTTCGTGAACACCAAAGCCGCTTCGCCGGTGGTAAAAACAGGGGCTGCCGCTGACAGCACGCCAACCGGGCATGGCTGCCCGGCGGCACAGCCAATCTGGGTTGGTGCCGGTTTCCATGGTGCGCCTGGCGTTTTACCGGCATACGAACGCCGTTCGGCCCGGACGGCTAGCACAGACGATGACATCCGCCCCGTGCCGGTGGGGCCAAACATGAGGAGCCCGTCATGCAAGACCTCGATCCCGTCGAAACCCAGGAATGGCTGGATGCCCTCGAATCCGTCCTCGAGCGCGAAGGCGAAGAGCGGGTGCACTACCTGCTGACCCGGCTGGGCGAGCTGGCCAGCCGCAGCGGCACCCAATTGCCCTACGCCATCACCACGCCGTACCGCAACACGATTCCGCTCACCCGCGAGGCGCACATGCCCGGCGATCTGCTCATGGAGCGCCGCATCCGCTCGCTGATCCGCTGGAATGCGATGGCCATGGTGATACGCGCCAACCGGCAGGATCCGGACCTGGGCGGGCACATCTCGACCTTCGCCTCCTCGGCCACCCTCTACGACGTCGGCTTCAACCATTTCTTCCAGGCGCCCACCGAGGAGCACGGCGGCGACCTGATCTTCATCCAGGGGCCGATCGCCCCCGGCATCTATGCCCGCGCCTTCCTCGAAGGCCGCATCAGCGAAGAGCAGTTGAACAACTTCCGTCAGGAGGTCGACGGCAAGGGCCTGTCCTCCTACCCGCACCCCTGGCTGATGCCGGACTTCTGGCAGTTCCCCACCGTGTCCATGGGCCTCGGCCCGATCCAGGCGATCTACCAGGCGCGCTTCATGAAGTACCTGGAAAGCCGCGGCTTCATCCCCGCCGGCAAGCAGAAGGTCTGGTGTTTCCTCGGCGATGGCGAGTGCGATGAGCCCGAAGCGCTGGGCGCCATCGCCCTGGCCGGCCGCGAGAAGCTCGACAACCTGATCTTCGTGGTCAACTGCAACCTGCAGCGCCTCGACGGCCCGGTGCGCGGCAACGGCAAGATCATCCAGGAGCTGGAAGGCGTGTTTCGTGGCGCCCGGTGGAACGTCAACAAGGTGATCTGGGGCCGCCTCTGGGACCCGCTGCTGGCCAAGGACAGCAACGGCGCTCTGCAGCGGCGCATGGACGAGGTGGTCGACGGCGAATACCAGAACTACAAGGCCAAGGACGGCGCCTACGTCCGCGAGCACTTCTTCGACAGCCCGGAACTCCGCGAGATGGTCAAGGACCTCTCCGACGACGAGATCTGGAAGCTCAACCGCGGCGGCCACGACCCCTACAAGGTCTATGCCGCCTACCACCAGGCGGTCAACCACAGCGGCCAGCCCACGGTGATCCTGGCCAAGACGGTGAAGGGCTACGGCACCGGCGCGGGCGAGGCGAAGAACATCGCCCACAACGTCAAGAAGGTCGATATCGAAAGCCTGAAGCTGTTCCGCGACCGCTTCAGCATCCCGGTCGGCGATGCCGACCTGGAAAACCCGCCCTTCGTGCGTTTCGCCGAAGACAGCCCCGAACTCAAGTACCTGCAGCAGCGCCGCGCCGCCCTCGGCGGCTTCATGCCGCAACGCCGCGCCAACAGCTTCAGCATCCCCACCCCGCCGCTGGATACCCTCAAGGCCATCCTCGACGGCTCGGGCGAGCGTGAAATCTCCACCACCATGGCCTTCGTGCGCATCCTCACGCAACTGGTCAAGGACAAGGACCTGGGCAGCCGCATCGTGCCGATCATCCCCGACGAGGCACGCACCTTCGGCATGGAAGGCATGTTCCGCCAGCTCGGCATCTACTCCTCGGTCGGACAGCTCTACGAACCCGTCGACAAGGAACAGGTGATGTTCTACCGCGAGGACAAGCAGGGCCAGATCCTCGAGGAAGGCATCAACGAGGCCGGCGCCATGAGCTCCTTCATCGCTGCCGGCACCGCCTACTCCAACCACAACCAGCCGATGCTGCCGTTCTACATCTTCTATTCGATGTTCGGCCTGCAAAGGGTCGGCGACCTGGCCTGGGCCGCCGGCGACAGCCGCGCCCGCGGCTTCCTGATCGGCGGCACCGCGGGGCGCACCACCCTCAACGGCGAAGGCCTGCAGCACGAGGACGGCCACAGCCACATCCTCGCCGCGGTGATCCCCAACTGCCGCAGCTACGACCCCGCCTATGGCTACGAGCTGGCGGTGATCATCCGCGAGGGCATCCGCCAGATGCTCGAGGAGCAGCAACAGGTCTTCTACTACATCACCGTGATGAACGAGACCTACCAGCAACCCGCCCTGCCGCGCGGTGTCGAGAACGGCATCATCAAGGGCATGTACCTGCTCGAAGAGGACAAGAAGGAAGCGGTGCACCACGTCCAGCTACTGGGCTCGGGCACCCTCCTGCGCGAAGTGCGCGAGGCGGCGAAGATCCTCAGCGAGGAATTCAACATCGGCGCCGACGTCTGGAGCGTCACCAGCTTCAACGAACTGCGCCGCGATGGCCTGGCGGTCGAACGCCACAATCGCCTGCACCCGGAGCAGCCGCCGCGGCTGACTTACATCGAGCAGTGCCTGGGCGGGCGCAAGGGCCCGGTGGTGGCCAGCACCGACTACATGAAGCTGTTCGCCGAGCAGGTGCGCCAGTGGGTGCCGAGCAAGGAATACAAGGTCCTCGGCACCGACGGTTTCGGCCGCAGCGACACCCGCAGGAAACTGCGCCACTTCTTCGAGGTGGACCGCTACTGGATCGTCCTGACCGCCCTGGAAGCCCTGGTCGACCGCGGCGAGATCGGAGCCACGGTCGTGGCCGAGGCCATCGCCAGGTTCGGCATCGATCCTGAAAAACGCAACCCGCTGGACTGCTGAAGGCGGCAGCGATGAGCGAGCCGATGCCGCACGTACCGGCGAACGGCCAACCGGCGGGTCGATGTGCTCGGCGAAGGGCTGGACCTGGCGCTGCGCGTGCGCTTCCCGCCGCTGGAAGACAGCGGCCTGGTGATGCGCAGCCTGGCGCAGAGCCCGCAGCGCCTGGTGGCGAGTGCGGATTTCCTGAAAGGCCTCGACCTGCCGCTGGTGCCGGCCGATCTCGGCAACCTGCCGAGCCTGGACTGGGGGCCGCGTTGCACGGCGTAGGCATCGTGCAGTTGCCGCTGATGGTCGTCGATCAGGACCTGGAACAGGGCCGGCTGGTGGACATCATCCCGCAATGGGTGCCCCGCAGCGGCCCGTCCCGCCGGGGCCTGCTGCTTTCGGTGAGGACGCTGATCGACTTCCTGGCGGAGCACATCAGGCAATAGCCTTTCAGGCTACCGATGAGGACGAGACACCGCTCCGCCCTTCCGGCGGAGGGCTTTGCGCAGTTACTGACCGCAGCACGGGGCCCCCGCTCGCCGCCAGAGCAGCCGTGCCGTCCGCGCTTCGCTTGTGCCCACCTCAAGCCGAGCCGTCAGCGCGAGGACGTCGCCTTCCAGCTCGGCGCTACGGCGCTGCTCGCCGCCTACCCAGTCGGGGAAGAGGCTGTGGCGTACCTTATGCGTGATGGTATTGCCGTCGACGTCGTAGTCTCCTGCATACGTCAGGTAGCTGCCGTAGGCCGCCGCCTTCTCGGCATCGCTGGCCGACCATTGGCCTCCGCTGGCGAATGCCGGGCGATCCTTGCGCGAGACGACGCAGAACATGCCGAAGTCGGAGTATTCAATGAAGCCTTCCAGCTCGGACCCCATGGGCAGTACCACGCGGCCATCGTCATAGAGTTGCTCCCAGGCCAGGATGTTCCAGCGGCCTTTTATGGTTTCGCGATTCATGTTCATGCTCCGTTGCAGGATGGCGGGTCGATGAGAAAGTCAGTGAGCAGGCGGACGAAGGCCGGGGCTTTTTCGATCTGCACCCAGTGGCCGCATTCGCCGAACGCATGCAGCTGGGCGTGGGGGATCAAGCGCAACATGCGCTCGGAGACTTCCAGGGGAATCACCTTGTCGTCACGGCCGTGGACCAGCAGGGTCTCATGCGGCAGTGCACGCAGCGCGTCCTCGGCCAGGGCGAGCATTTCCACCCCCTGCTGGCGAGGCGCCGGGAACAGCTGGGCGAAGCGCGTCTGCACGTCGTCGCGGATACTGGCCTCGTAGCGCATCCGCACCAGATCGTCGTTGATCAGCCCGTGGTCGTAGGCGAACACTTCCATCAGCTCACGCATCGCCTGCAGCGATGGCTGGTAACCCCAGACCTTTTCCAGCCCCTCGGTGATGGGGAACGGCAGCCCCGCGGCGCCCATCAGCACCAGGCGCCGAACGCGTTGCGGATACGCCTTGGCGAAGGCCAGCGCAATCGCCCCGCCGAAGGAATTGCCCACGATGGATACCTGCGGGACGTCCAGTGCATCGAGCAGGCCCACCAGCGACCGCACCCAGGCCGTGGGATCCAGCTTCCAGTCGCCGGGGCAGGTGGTATAGCCGAAGCCCAGCATGTCCGGGGCGATGACGCGGGCGTTCCGGGACAGCGCAGGAATCACGCCACGCCAGTTGGCCCAGGCGGTGACGCCAGGGCCGGAACCATGGATCAGGAGGATGGCGTCGCCCTGGCCCTGGTCGTGATAGTTGAGGGTGCATTCGCCAATCCGCAGGCTGTTGGCGATTTCCGGGGAAGCGGTGGTGGTCATTGTTTGGCCTTAGCGGTTTGAGAGGTGGTAACGACCGGGGCGCGCACACCTTGGGCGGCCAGGCGCTTGAGGATCTGCCGGGCTTCTTCGCGCTTGTGCTCCGGCAGCCAGGTGCGGTCGTGGCCCCACAGGCTCATGCCCTGCAGTTCCTCGACTTCCCAGTCCGGCCCGACGGTGCGGCTGGCCCAGCCCAGCTCGAACATCCAGCCATCCGGGTTCTTCAGGTAGAACGAGGTGACGTAGTCGTTGATATGGCGGCCCAGGGTCACGCCAATGCTGTCGGGGTTGGTCAGCGCCACGTCGTAGGCGCGGCCAACGTCGTCGAAATCGTTGTATTCGAGCATCAGGTGGTAGATCTTCGCCGGCCCGCCGGTATGGGCCAGCCCCATGGTGTGGTGGCGCGGATTGCAGTGCAGGAACTCCACGCGAAACGGCGCATGGGTGTAGTCGCTGACCTTGAAGCCGAAGATGTTGCGGTAAAGATGACTGAGTTCGTCGAAGTGCTCGGTGATGAGCGCGACGTGCCCCAGGCCCATGTCGCCGGTGCGGAATCCGCCCAGCGGGCGCCCCGCAACGAAGGGACTGGCGGCATCCGCCAGGCCGTGGCACACCTCGATCGTCACGCCGTCGGGGTCGCGGAAATGAAACATGCCAGCAACCCCGCGCAATGCCAGTTCCTCGGCCGAGGCCGGTGTGGTCGCGTAGCCGCCGGCCTCCAGGGCAATGCGGATGCGCTCGGCATCGGCCGCATCCGCCGCCTCGAAGCCCATGCCCATGCTGGCCTCGCCTTCGGTCCGGCTGACCAGCAGGCGCTGCACCTTCTCATCGGCGCGCAGGCGCACGCATGCTCCAGGACGGACGACCTCGACCTGCAGGCCGATGTGGTCGCGCGCCTGGTCCATCCAGGCCTCGAGATGCGGCGTCTGCACCACCACATAGCTCAGTGCGTTGATCATCTTGTTGTTCTCCTGTGATCACCCTGAAACGCGAGCACTATTGCGCTGCCATGCCGCCATCCACCGAGAGCGTCGTACCGGTGACGTAGGAAGCCTGGTCGGACAGCAGCCAGAGCACTGCCGCGGTTATCTCTTCCGGCTGCCCTATGCGGCGCATGGGTACGCCGTTGTCGTACAGATGGTCGTCACCGCCGGTGACGCGGTCGAAGCTGGGCGTCTTGACCGGGCCGGGGCATACCGCGTTGACGCGGATGCCCTGGCTGGCGTAGTCCAGTGCCACGGCGCGCGTCGCACCGACGATGCCGTGCTTGGAGGCGACGTAATAAGCCGTCTCGGGCATCGCCTTGAGGCCGAAGATCGAAGCGTTGTTGACGATCGAACCGCCGCCGCTGGCGAGCATGGCGGCCGTCTCGTACTTCATCATGTACAGCATGCCCTTGAGATTGATGTCGATGACCTCGCTGAGATCGGCGATCGGCGTCGCGTGGATCGCGTTGAAGGCCCGCTGCAGGCCAGCGTTGTTGAATGCGCCGTCGAGCCGGCCATGGCTGTCCATGGCCAGCGCCACCAGTGCCTCGCAGTCCTCCGGCCGTGACACGTCGGTCGGCAGGAACAGCGCCTGGCCGCCGCCGGCACGGATTTGCCGCAGCAATGCCTGGCCGGCTTCGGCGTTACGATTGCCGATCACCAGACACGCCCCCTCGGCCGCCAGCGCCAGGCATACGTCCCGCCCCATGCCACTGGCGCCACCGGTCACGATCACCACCTTGTCGCGCCAACCGTCATTGCGTCTCATCAGGTTTCTCCTCTCATCTCATGCCCGCGCTACGCGGCCAAAAATGCTTTCCAGCAACTGCCCGATCGCCAACAGGCGGCGATCGCTGCCCAGCGGACCGTCGAGTTCCATGCCCACCGGCAGGCCACTGCGCGTGCCGAGGCCCGCCGGCACCTGGATGCAGGGCAATCCTGCGCTGGCAGCCGGTTCGGTGTTCTGGATCAGGCGCTCGAAACTCGCCGGCTGGTTGACCTCTTCCTGCGCGAGCGGAGCAACCACGGCGGTCGTCGGAAACAGCAATCCGTCGAGGCGAAGGGATTCGAACAGATCCTGATAGCGTTCGCGCAGCGCCTGGCGGCCACCGTTCTGCGCGGCGTGGTACAGCGGTCCCGAAGCCACCAACTGGTCTGCGGCCGGAATCCTGCGAGGCAGCACCCAGTTCTCGTAGATGTAACGCACATCGGGACTGTGCAGCTTCTCGGCGACCTGCTCGATGGTCATGCCGTGGCCATACGCATGCAGGTACTCGACCATGCAGTCGTAAGCCTCGTGGATCACCACGCTGAAGCCCACCGGCTCGTTGAGCGCCAGCAGGCCGGCATCCTCGATGGGCACCAGCTGGACACCATGGGCACGGAGCTTGTCCAGCGCGGCATGGGCCTGCTCCTGGGTGTCGTCGTCCAGGTTGCGCCAGCATTCGGCGGGGATGCCGAAGCGGAGCGCCTCGAGGGTGATCGACGGCAGGGCATGATCGCCAGTGATCAAGCCATCGAGCAGCGCCACGTCGGCCATGCACAGGGCCATGGGCCCGACGGTGTCGCGGCTGCGGGCGATCGGGATCACGCCCTGGTCGCTGTAGCGGCCTTGGCTGGGACGCAGCGAGGCGCAACCGTTGAGCGCCGGCGGAATGCGCATCGAACCACCGGTATCGGTGCCCAGCGCCGCCAGCGCCATGCGCGCACCGAGCGCGGCGGCGCTGCCCGATGACGAACCGCCGGCGATGCGGGTGCTGTCGTATGGGTTGCGCACCCCCACTTCCCGCCCGGTGTTGAATGCGCCGTTGTAGCCAGTGGCGCCGAACGCCAGCTCATGCATGTTGGTCTTGCCGAGGATGATCGCGCCGGCCTCGCGCAGCGTGCGCACGGTGGGCGCATCCTCCGCCGGGACGAAATCGGCGAAGGCCGGCGAGCCGGCCGTACAAGGCAAGCCGGCGCAGTGGATGTTGTCCTTGATGACGATGGGAATCCCGCTCAACGGCTTGAGCGGCTCACCGGCCTGCGCGCGGCATCGGCGGCCCCGGCGGCCGCCAGCGCCCCGGCGCGGTCGAGGGTCACGTATACGTTCAGTTCCCTGCCATCGTCACAGCGCTCCAGGCAGGCCTCCACCAGCTCGGTACTGCTCAGCACACCGTCGCGGAAGGCCGTCATCGCCTCGGCGATGGTCAGGTCGCTGAGGGCGTGGGCCGCTGCCGATTCGAACATTTTCATCATGGCTCTCCTATGCACGACCCTGGCTCACGAAAGCCCCGTCCTTGTTCCGCTCGGGGCTGGGAAAGGCGACCTTGCTGTGGCACAGGCCAAGGTCGAGCAGCAGCTCGCACTGCTTGTAGGCGATCACGCCCGGATTGAGTACCGGCACCGGCAGGTGCTCGGCCAGGTAGGCGTGGGACTGGTGCATGGTGGTCGAGCCGAGCACGATGACGTCGGCGCCGTCTTCCTCGATGGCGCGCCGGCCGGCCTCGAGCAGCTTGCCGAAGACGAACTCCTCCTTGCCCTGCAGCAGCGCCTCGGTATCCGGACGAACATCGATCGAGCGGACCGACGCCAGGCGCGACTCCAGCCCGTATTCCTTGAGGGTCTTGCGGTACAGCGGAAACCAGCGTGGCCACATGGTCAGGATGCTGAACGTATGGCCGAGCATGGCGGCGGTATGGAACGCGGCGATGCCGGGGGCCAGCACCGGGATCGACAGCCGCGAGCGCAGCGCGGCCAGGCCGGAGTCGCTGACGGTGTTGATGCACACCGCGTCGAAGCCCTCTTCCTCGGCCTTGATGCCGGCTTCGATCACAGCCAGTTCCATCAGCGCCATGTCGTAGTAGCTGTCGGCCAAGGTCATCACCTGGCCGGCGCCGACGAAGCTGACCTCGATATCCGGGCGCAACATCGCGGCGGGCAACTGGGATTCCACCAACGGCCTTGTGGCTTCGCTCATCGGAACCGGGAAGATCATCTTGATTCGCTTGCTCATCGGCGGCTCCTTACAGGCCCATTTCATGGCGCGGCCGGCTCAGGGTGTCGATCAGCGCGTAGAGGATCTTTTCCGCGCAGGGCATCAGGTCCGGGATGTAGGTCGCGCCCATGCCGCCCAGCCCCTCGGCCACCGGCAGCGGTGCACCAGTCGCCGGCCACGGCCAGCCGATGCGGGCGGTGGGGACACCGTAGCGACGCAGCGCCGCGCCGTCGGTCTGGCCGGCGAGCATGTCCGGTTCGCCATGGGGGCGTTGCTCGATGAACTCCCAACCGCGCTTGCACGACTGGATGATCCAGTTCTCTGGATCGGTGGTGCCGCCCGGTGCCGAGCCGTACTGCTCCCAGTCCAGATCCAGGTCCGGGAAGCGTGCATTCAGATCGGCAACGAACTCGGCGAACTGCGCCTTGACGCTGGCCGGGCTTACGCGTGGATTGACGCGTACATCGAAGAAAATTTCGGTGACCGCGCTGGGGAACGCCGGGCGCTCGACCTGGCCGCCGCGCACGCCGGCGATCCAGCCATGAGGCTGGATCACGCCGCTGGTGTTGCGGTCGGTGTACTGCAGGATCCACTGCTGCAGCTCCTGGATCACTGTCGCAGCCGGCACCACGGAGCTACGGAAGCCCGGGATACCATGGGGGACGCCGGCATAACCGAGGGTGCCCTTGACCTTGAGCTTGAACCAGGCCATGCCCGGTTCCTCGTGGTAGACCCAGTTCCACGGCTTCATGATGATGGCGAAGTCCGGATACATGCCGCGGTTGAGCATGTGAATCACGCCGTTGGACATCCCGGCATGGCGCGCACCGATATCCACCGGCATGCCGCCGTCGGCCACTCCCAGCAGCAGATCGCCCTTGAGCGGGACACCGGCCTCGATCAGCGCGGTGGCCACCTCGGTCAAGGTGGCGATCATCGCCTTGGGGTTCGACGAGCCGAGGCCGAACACCCAGTCGTCGACCATCTGCGCATACGGCTGCAGGTCGGCTTCCTCGCCATCGCCGGTGAGAATCTCCTCACCCGGTGTGCGATCCAGGTGAGTATCGATCGGCGCATAGAGCAACACGGTCGCCCCGCCGCCACTGCCCCTGAACTCGCCCAGCGCATTGCCGGTAAGGTCGTTCATCGGGTAGTAGCGCGCCTTCATGCCGATCGACTGCATGTGCCGGCGCATGAACTCGCTGGCCTCGCGGGTAGCGCCGGTGGGGCTGTGAATGTTGGTCAGCTGGAACAGCAGCTTCTGCAGACGCTGGGGGTCGAGCTTGGCGCGGGCCAGTTCGTACCACTGGCTTTGCTCAGAGGTGAGCGGAAGCGAAGTTGTAGGTTTCATGCGCGGCTCCTCAGTGGCTGGCAACGAACTGCTCGGCGAAGATGTTTTCGGGTTTCACGCCCAGCGCGGTCAGGCGCTGGGTGGCGGCATCGATCATCGGCTGCGGGCCGCACAGGTAGGCGACGGTGTCCGGGCTGATCACGTCGTCTTCACGCAAGGCGCTGACCGGGCTGCCCGGATGCAGGCCGTCGCTGGCCTCGCGGTCGACGCAGATGCGGGTTTCCAGGGTCGGCAGCCATTGCTTGCGCAGCTCGATGTCTTCCAGGGAGAACAGCGCCTCGGGCACGGCGCAGCCGAAGCTCAGCAGCATCCGCGGCTTGCGCCCGCTGCCTTGTCGCAGGGTGTCGATCATCGACAGAATCGGTGCCAGCCCGGTGCCACCCGCGACGAAGATATGCGGTGCGCGCTTATGTTCTTCGCGCAGGAAGAACGCACCATATGGTCCGCTGAGGGTGAGGACCTGATCCCGCTCGGCCACGTTCGCGAGAAAATCGGACATGGCGCCGCCCGGCAGCAGACGGATGAGGAATTCCATCTTCGGCAAATCGACCTGGGTGCTCGACGGCGAGTAGCTGCGCAGCACCCCCAGGCCGGGCACCACGATCTGCATGAACTGGCCGGGGCGGAACTCCATCCACTCCCCGTCGGCAAGCTCCAGGGTCAGCTTCACCACATTGCTGGCGATGCGCTCCACGGAGTCGATGAAGGCATGGACTTCCTGCGCCGCGCAGGAGCCCACCTCGCTGCCGTAGCCAAGGTTGAAGGTGCAGTCCGAGTTGACCTGGGAAACGCACAGCAAGCGCTGGCCGGCCTCGTACTCACTGCCCAGCAGCGAGGAGCTGGCACCCGGCTGGGTAACCGCCTCGCCTTCGCTCAATGTGCAGATGCAGCTCGAGCAACCGCCGGAGCGGCACTGGTAGAGCACCGGCATTTCAGCCGCGATCGCCGCTTCGAGGATGTTGGCGCCCCGTGGCACGCTGAAGCTGTGGGTAACGCCATCGGCGAAGTTGAGGGTGACGTGATGCAGTTGTTCATTCATATCGGAATCCACCGGAATCGGGACTTGCTTGAAGCCGGGCTGAAGCGTGTGGGGTGCAATCCACCAGCGCCCCGGACGGGCTGGCCTTGTGCCGGATGTTAGGAAGCGACAGGGTGCGACTGCGCTCCCATGGCTACGCCGTTATCCCGAAAGTGCAAATTAAGTTGCGAAAGCACCAATGCCGACGGCCTGGAAAAGCCCCTGCACAGGCCTACGCCGCGCCACAGGGAGCGCAGACGCCGGAAAGAACGGGCATAGCTATCCGCCCGTGAAAAGCAACCGAATCACAGATAGGGCTCGCCACTCCACCCGCAAGCGCCTACGCACCCCGAAAGGTTCTGTCCCTGCTAACCGTTGCGAATGAACGTTGCCCGCTCCTACGGCGGCTCGGCATGCAGCCGCACATCGAGCAAGTCGGAATTGGGGCATAGCTATCCGAAAGGTTTCCTCTCAGCCGAAGCTCTGCGGACGCAACCGATGCCAGTCGCTCACTTTCTGCAGCGCCATGCCGGCGCGGCAGAGCAGCGCTTCGCCGCCCTTGCGGGCGATGAACTGGCCGCCGATGGGCAGGCCGCCAGCGGTCAGCCCGATGGGCAGGCTCAGGCATGGATGGCCACTGACATTGAATGGCGAGGTGAACTGGATCAGGCGGCGGTTGGCCTCCGGGTCCAGCGCCAGATTGGCGAGCTGCTCATGGGTCGGCGCGGCGTAGGGCTGCACCGGCGCCAGCACGACGTCCAGCTCGTTCATCAAGGCGTCCACTTCGCCGGTGAAACGCTGGGCCGCCAGCAGGATGCGCTGGTAATCCATGCCACTCAGGGCATGACCACCCTCGATCAGCCGGCTCAGGGCCGGACCGTATTCGCCCGCGCGCGCCGGATAGGTGCCGGCGTGGGCCACGGCGGTCTGTACGCCGCAGTGCATTTCCCAGTTGCCGCTCACGGCGCGGGCGTCCGGCATGTGGATTCTTCGCAACTGGCCACCAGCGCCGGCGATCAGTTGCATGACCTGCTGCAAGGCCTGCTGGATCTCCTCGTCGACGCCATCGCTGAGCCAGCGCTCATCGATGCCCACGCGCAAGCCGCGGAAGCTGTCGTCGATGCCCGGGATTTCCAGGCACACGCTGGGCAACGAGGTCGGGTCCAGCGGATCGTGGCCGGCGATGGTCGAGAGCAGGAACAGCGCGTCCCGCGCGCTGCGGGTGACCGGCCCGATATGGTCCAGGCTGGCGGCCATCTCGAAGGCACCGAAGCGGCTGACACGCCCCCAGGTCGGCTTGAGCCCGGTGAGGCCGTTGGCCGCGCAGGGAAAGCGGATCGAACCACCGGTATCGCTGCCCAGCGAGCCGTAGCAGAGCCCTGCCGCCGTGGCCACCCCGCAGCCGCTGGACGAGGCACCGACCCAATGATCGGCGCCCCAGGGATTGACCGGCGCCAGGATGTCGGGGTGATGGATGGCGAACGCGCCCTCGGTCATCTGCAACTTGCCGAGCATCACCACGCCGGCCTCGCGCAGGCGGGCGACCACGGTGGCATCCTGCCGCGGGATGCGCTGGCCATGCAGCGGCATGCCCGCCGCGGTGACCACGCCGGCGGTGTCCAACAGATCCTTGAAGGCCAGCGGGATGCCGTGCAAAGGGCTGCGGCAGAGGCCGCCGGCCAGTTCCCGCTCGGCCTGCCGGGCCTGTTCCAGGGCCAGTTCGGCGGTCACCCGGGCGTAGCTGTGCAGCGTGCCGTCGAGCGCGTCGATTCGCGCCAGCTGGGCCTCGGTGACTTCCACGGGGGAGATCTTGCGGCTGCGGATCAGCAGCGACAGTTCATGCATCTCCAGGTAATGCAGATCGCTGGGCAGGTTCATCATGCGGCTCCGATGAAGCTAATGGCCAGGGCGTTGAACTCGTCCGGGCATTCGCTCTGCAGATGGTGGGCGGCGTTGCCGAATACGTGGAGCTGCGCCCCGGGCAGGCGGTTGAGCATCATCATCGGCACGTCGATGCTGCCGAACCAGTCATGCAGCCCCCAGCACATCAGGGTCGGCGCCCGTACCCGATGCAGCTCCGGCAGCAGGTTCTCCCACTCGCCGAAGGCGCCGGGCGTCTGCAGCAGGCGGATGTAGTCCGGGTTGTCGCTGGCCTCGAAACGCAGGCGCAGGTTTTCCTCGTCCAGGCGGCTGTCGTCGTGCAGTTCGTAGCGCTGCAGCAGCCGGCGCAGCTTGTCCGGCGTCGGCCCGCCATCGGCCAGGTAGTAGTCGCTCATCAGCGTCGCGGCATGCTTGCTGAACAGCGGCAGCGGCGCCATCGCCCCCTGGTCCACGGGCTGCGAGCCTATGGTGACCAGCCGCCCGACCCGCTGCGGATGGTCCACGGCCAGGCGCAGCGCGACGCAACCGCCGAAGGACTGGTTGATCAGGTGCGCGCGGGCGATGCCCAGGGCATCCATCAGCCCCAGCAGCTTACTGGCGTGCCAGCCGAACAGCGGGCCCTGCACCGGGACCATGGCGGAGCGTCCGAACTGCGGCAAATCGACGAAGTAGCACCGGTGATCGGCCGCGAACGCGCCGGCACTGAGGCGAAAGTTGCTCCAGGCCGTGCTGCCCGGCCCACCGCCATGGGTGAATAAGATCGGCAGCCGTCCGGTGTCCCGGCCCAGCACCTGGTAATGCAGGCGCACGCCGTCGACCGCGACGAACTGGCTGTCGCTTGGGGTTAAGTACGACATAACGGATTCCTGAAACAGGCGGGCCAGCCCCGGTCGAGGCCGGCCCGAAGGCATCACTCTTCGATCTTGCGGACCCTGTAGCCCGGACGGTGGCCGTCGGCGGTGTCCTTGAAGATCAGGCTGGTGTCCTTGCGGGCGCCGGCCACGCCGCGCCCCGGCTTGGCGATGCCGCGATTCCAGCGCGACGCATCTTGCGCCAGGTGATCGGCGAGACGTCGGTGGCCACCAGTTGCTCCTCGTCCCAGCCGGTACCGTCGGAGTAGAAGTTCTGCATGGCTTCGCGGGCGTACAGGTCGCAGTCGTTGAAGCCGTGCAGGCACAGCGGCTCGTACATGTACTTGTAGCGATAGTCGAATTTCTTCACGTCTTCTTCGGTCGGGCACACGCGTACCAGGATTTCCCAGTACTCGTGGGTATCGTCGGTGATCGGCACGTACCACTCGTACTGCACCACATGCTCTTCCGGCCAGTTCTCCACCATCAGCACCCCCGGCAGAACCACCGAAGTGCGGTAGAAGCGACCATTCAGGCCTTCCACCTTCAACCCCAGAGGGCCGTTCTCCAGGATCGGCTGCCACTTGTCGGTGAACAGCCACTGCATCAGGCCTTTCGGGCCGTCCTCGTCCTCGACCACGCTGATGCAGTCGTCGGCGGTCGGCAGGATGCCCAGCGGCAGCACCCAGTCCTTGGCATGGACGATGGCATTGTCCTTGTGCACCAGGATGTGAGCGTTGTCGAAGCCGTTCTCGCAGGCGATGCGCCAGTTGCCGTAGCCGGTGCGGTGCATGCCGCGGATCTGGGCGTTGTCGTCCATCACGCTCGGCGAGGATGGCCACAGCGGGTGCGGGAAGCGCTCGCTGTTCTCCGGGAAACGGAACGGTAGGTCGTGGGACAGCGGCGGGACGTCCTCGTCGGGGAAGTCGTCCTCGCGCACGAAGACGAAGATCATGCCGTTGACTTCGTGCACCGGGTAGGTGGTGATGCCGGTGGTCCCCACCAGCTTGTCGTCCGGGTTGGCGACGATGGTGACCAGGTCACCGCTCTGCAGATCGAAGGTGAACCCGTGGTACCAGCAGGAAATGGTGCTCTTGTTGAAGCACATGGGCTTCTCTGACAGGCGTACGCCACGGTGCAGGCACTGATCCTTGAGACAGTAGACCTTGCCGTTGACCCGGCGCAGCACCAGCGGCACGCCGCAGATCTGGATGCCTTCGACCTGATCCTCGGGCAGCTCCTTGCTGAATAGGGCCGGGTACCAGTGGTTGATGAAGCCCCAGGCAGCATCCTTGTAGGGCTGGTACTGGCTCTGGGTCTTGGCGTTGTTGGCGCGGGCATCGCTGATGCCGTGCTTTACCACACGGCGCCGGACGATAGGCTGCTCGGACATGATTACCCCCTGGTTGTCAGGAAAGACGCCACCCCATGTGGCGCTTTTCAGTCATCCTAAGAAGCCATGTCCGCGCTGACGCTCCCGAAACCGTTGGGCTTATCCCGTCAGTGCCAAAAGATGCGAATTGCCGAACGCCCCGGCACGCTCAGCGCGCCAGGGTCTCGGAGGGGCTCTCGCCGAAGCGACGCTTGTAGTCGGTGGTGAAGTGCCCGAGGTGACTGAAGCCCCAGCGGAAGGCCACGGCCGTCACGGTATCGCCACCGGGCGCCAGCCGCTTGAGCTCTTCGTTGACCCGACGCAGGCGAATTTCCTTCAGGTAGAGCATGGGCGAAGTATTGCGGTAGCGGCGGAACCCGGTGAACAGCGAGCGGCTGCTGACGCCGGCATGCTCGGCCATGTCGACGATGGAGATCGGCTCGTGGGCCTGTTCCTCGATGTAGCGCTCGACCCGCTTGACGAAGGACGGCGCCAGCGACGGCCCCTCTGACGCCAGTTCGGCCGAATAGGTATGCGGCTGGTTGGCCAGCAGCAGGCTGACCAGGCCACTCTCCAGCTGCGCGACCATCAGCGGCGGGATTTCATCATCCTGCGACACGCAGTCGTAGACCCACCCCACCATCCGCAGCCAGCGCGCACCGGCCACGGTGTTCAACGGCATGCTGGAGTCGAACTCGATCTGGTTCCGCAACGTACGCCCCAGCAATTGCTGGCAATGCCGCTCGAGAAGGCTACGATCGATGCGGATGATCAGCTTCTCGGTATTGGACGCGTGGTTGATCAACGTGGGGGTATGGCTGTTGAGCACGGAGCCCATGTGCGGGTTGCACACTACGCGCTGCGAGCCGACCTCGATTCGCTCCTCCCCGCGGATGGGCATCTGCACCAGGGCGAAGTTCTCCATCACATCCGGCCTGATTGTCACCGCACCGCCGTAACTCATGCGGCCTATGCCGATGCTGCCGATACGCCGGTAGTAGATGCGGGTGTTGACCGCGCCCTTGCTATCCACGGCGCACAGGCGGTTCTCGCAGAAGATCTTCTCACCCCACTGGCGAGCCTCTTCCAGGTCATGGGTACGACAAAGCTCATAACGCGCCAGCACGGCTTCTGGCGGTGTAACTGGACGGAAACTCAACTGTTCCATTTGCATGACCCTCTTCGGTCTGGCCAGGCAACCAGATCGATTTGCACGATTCTTATGCGATCCCGAGTCGTGCCCGGGATCATTCTTGTTATTGCAATCGCTAGCTGAACCGACGCGGGCCAAAGCGTCCTTTCAGGTGCTCCGGTTCAGTGCAAGGCATAGCGTGGTCATCTGCCGATGGTGCGGTAATCCTTCCCTTTGGCCTGAACACCAGCCGCTCCAGGCCAATGGGTGTTCGGTTCGTCGTGACCACAGTCCTGATCAAGCATTAAGCATGCCTATCTTCATGGCCCATCGCAGCGCCGTGCGATGGGCCGGAGGTATTTCCTCCCGTTCGGTGTCGATCAGCGTCGGATGAGACGACATGTCCTTGTTATGAATGACAATGGAAAGAACCGGAGACGGCAGGGAGCCGTCTTCCAGCTCGGCCAGGGCCCACGTCTCACACGCGTTTCGCGTGCACCATCACGAACATCATCCGGGCCGGAGTGTTACCGGTGTTACGCCAGGCGTGGCGGGTACCCATCTGCACCAGCACATCGCCTGCTCTCACCACGGTGGTTTCACCTTCGTCGAGGACGAGCGTCAGCTCCCCTTCCAGGAGCACGCCGTAGTCGATGGTGTCGGTGCGATGGAAACCCGGTGCGTCCGGCTCGAACAGCTCGGCCAGGCCGGGCAGCCGGGCGGCCATTTCCGCCCCTGCCGCCTGCAGCCGTTCTTCGCTGGGCAGTACCTCCGGCTCCGGCGGGAAGGTCACCAGCATTGCGCAGGTGCCGCCCGGCCCGGGCAGGACGGAAGTCGGCCGGGCCGGCGGATCGGGCTGCACATTGCCGACCTGCGGCGCGGCTTCGGTCTTCCAGAACATCGCGGCACTGAAGCCCGGAACATTACTGAACGGTTCGTCACCGGGAATCGCACCGGCGCTGACGATCCGCGAGCGGCCCCGGGCATCGTGCCCGGTGACGACGCGTTGTGCTCTCATCCTGTTTCTCCTCGTGGCCGCCAGCGCCATCGACATGCGGTACCGGCGGCGTCACTCATCTCACAGATGAAGAATGTGGAAGTTGCTGAAGCCGTTGCCTTCGGCCTGGATCTCGTCCAGCGCCTCGTTGAGCTTCTCCAGTGGATACGGGCGGTTTTCCAGAATGGACAGGTCGAGGATCCCCGACTCCACCATGCTGGCCATCTCTTCGCCTTCGCTGGTGGTGAACCACAGCGAGCCGAGGTACTGCAGCTGGGCGCACATGAAAGGATGCGGATCAATGGGAATGGGGCCGGCCACGCCACCGATCTGCACGATGCGACCGCCGCGGGCGACCGCCTGCATGGCATCGACGGATAGCTCGGTGGGTGCCTTGGCGCCAAGGGTATCGAGCATGCAATCGACGCCCGCCGGCAGCAGTGCCCGGACTTGCTCGGCGATGCGGCCTTCGCCGATGCGGATCGGCACCACACGGCGCGGGTCCAGCGCCTTCAGGCGCTCCAGCGCCAGGGCATCGCGCGCCACCACCAGCACGCGGGCGGCGCCGAAGGCCAGGGCCAGCAGGGCCGCCCCCACGCCCAGGGTGCCGCTGGCCCCGAGGATCAGGATGTTCTGCGCCGGGCGCAGCGCCGCCTTGCGGATGGCCGAATAGGCAGTGCCCAGGTAGCCGAAGCGGGTGGCGGCGGCGAAGCCAGGCAATCCGGCAGGCGCACCAGGCTGTGCACGTGGGCGGTCATGTACTGGCTGTAGCCCGCGTACGGATAGCGTTCGAAGACCTGCTGCGAACCGGGACCGAAACCGAAGTAGCCGGTGAAGGTGTAGGACTCGCAGCGCGGTGCGTTGCCCTCGCGGCAGTGACGGCACTCGCCGCAACCTACGCCGGGATTGACGTAGACGCGATCGCCGGGTTTGAACGCGGTGACGTGGGTGCCCACGGCGGCCACGGTACCGGCCGAATCCAGGCCGAAGATGGCTGGCAACCTGGGCAGCGGCAGGAAGGGATACCACTCGGGGAAATGGGTGGTGACGTTCTTCAGGTTGGGGATGATCCCGCTGGCGGCAACCTTGACCAGTACGTCGTGGGGGCCGGGGCTGGGTATCGGGATCTCGTCGACGACGAAACGACCACCGATCTCGTGCAGACGAGCTGCTTGCATCATGGACACGGGGCACTCCTCGGATCGCGGCTCCGATACGAAGCGGTCGATCCTGTCTTGTTGTTTTTCTGGTTATGCGCAGCCAGGACGGATGCGTCACGCGAAAGGCCCGCCCCTCACGGGGCCGGGCCGGTACACAAGGTGATGAAGCCGGGCCTCAGCGGCCCGCCGCCTGCAGCGCCTGCAGGGAGAAGTCCGAGGCCTTGGCGTCGAAGTTGGTGCGCCAGGTGCTGGTGTCGATCAGCGAAATCGTCGCGTGGTTGCGCTGGAAATCGATCACCGCCCCCACGGTGGTGCGGATGTCGCCGTCGGCCGGGTTGGAATAGGAATGGAATTCCATGAACTTCCAGAACTCGCCCTTGCGGTTGTAGGCCTCGCCGTAGTGGATGCGCGGGTACTGGGTATCGATGTACAGCACCTTCTTGCTGTACGGGTGGATCGACGGCGTGATGGCCTCCACCACGTAGACTTCACGCACTTCGTAGCTGTTGCCGGTCATGTTCCAGTACGGCGGGTTCGGATCCATCACCGGGTAGCGCTCGGCGAAGCTCTTGCCGTCCTTGTTCCAGATATCGGCGCCTGCTTGCTCGCAGTCACCGCCAGGATGTTGCGCTTGCCCAGCAGGCGGTACTCGGGATACCAGCAGGGGCGCGCGTTGAAGATCTCCAGGTCGTCCTGCAGTTGGTCGGAGGAGCCCACCGGGTCCATCCAGGCGCCACCGGAGAGCTGGCGCACGCGGCGCACGGCGGGAATGTAGGCCCAGACGCTGTTCACCTTGTCCGAGTCGTACATGACGGTATAGGTCCCCAGGCCCTTCATGTCCGAGGGCGACTTGAAGTACAGCAGCTGGCGGCCACGCTCGCTGCCGTCACCCTCCACCGTGCTGTCACCGGTCAGCCGGCCCTTCATGGTGTAGCGGGTGAACTCGGCCACCGGCTCGGCATGCACTCCTTTCTTGCCATCGACCAGCAGCTGGGTGTAGCCCGGAACCTGCGACACGTCACCCACCAACTGGCCCAAGTGCCAGTTCCAGAGGATCTTCTCGGCGGCCTGCGGGTCCTTCTCGTCGATCTCCGGGAAGGGTGCGCCGGCACCCCAGCCGTCGACACGACAGGCTTCCCGGTTGATCGAAGTCTTGCCGGCGTTGGCCTGGGAGGCCGCGACCCAGCCCGGGTCGAGCGGAACTTCCCTGGAGGCCGCCAGCGGCATCTGCATGCCGCTGTTGCGGATACGCCACTCCAGCTTCTCGGTCAGCAGGCTGGCAATGCTGTGGCCCTCGAAGGTCTGGTCCTTCAACTGGTCGATGTTGGCGGCCGTGATCACGGTGCCGGCCGGCACCTCGGCGGCATTGGCAATACCGATGAAACCGCCGGCGGCGATCAGGCCGGCCAGCAGAGGGGTACGCAACGCATGACGGAAATGGGTCATCTCGTGGTCTCCGTTTGGGCTCAGAACAGGTAGGTCAGGCTGGTGTACAGCTGGTCGCGGTTGTGCAGGTAGCCGAACAGCGTGGTGTTGTCGGTCAGCGGGGTATCGCTGTTCTCGTAATGGCCGTCGTCCCAGAACAGGTCGTACTCAACCTTCCAGCGCAGCTTGCTGCTCAGTTCGAAGGTCACCGAGGGGATGGCGAAGCCGCCGCCGTTGCTCAGGTCGGAGCCGACCACCAGGTTCGGGCGGATACGGCCGTTGGCGTAGCTCATGTCGAAGATCGCGGTGCCCATGACCGTGTGTTCCTTGGCTTTGCCGCCCCAGCCGACGCTGTACAGCAGGTTGTCGTCCTCGTCGTAGTTCTGCACCCACTTGTCGAACAGCTGCACCGAGAAGAACATCGGCTTCTCGGTGCCCAGCAGGTTCTGGGTGAAGGCCAGGTTCTTGTCCATGCGCAGCATCAGCGCGACCACGTCCTTCTTGACCCAGCCATCGAAACCGGGCGCCACCAGCTGGCTCATGATGGTCGGGTTGTCCAGGGCGATGTTGTACGGCGCGTCCTTGATGTAGGCCATCTCGGTGCTGAACACGGCGTCGGTTGCCGCGGAATAGCTGCTGGCGGTGACGCCGAAGATGTCGACGATCGGGTAGATGACCTCGCCGGCCACGCCACGGGTCCGCTCGCCATTGAGCGCTCCGCTCGGCAGGTCGGGCCGGCCGATCAGCGCCTGGTTGTCGGAGGCGTTGAGGATCGGGGCGTTGTAGTAGGTCTTCAGGTACGACAGCGAGTAGTTGGTATCGCCCCACAGGCCGTTCCAGCGGATGCCGCCGGTGATGTCGTGGCGGTCGCCCTCGTCGTGGTTGTAGTTGTAGGGGTCGACATTGCGGAAATCGACGCCGGCATAGGGCTGGCTGGACCAGCGCCCGCCATAGATGTCGATCTCGGTGCCGCCGATGTCCCTTTTCGCATCCAGGCCGGGGCGGATGAACGTCTCGATGCCGCCGTTGAGCTCCGGCACGTCGATGTTGAACTTGGCCATGATGTTGGTCTTGCGCAGCTCCTCGTTGGCCGGTTCGAGGAACGAACGCCAGGTGTTGTCGAAGCCGTGCACCAGGTCGTTGGCGGCGAAGAAATCGGTCTCGCCCCAGGCGATCTGCTGCTTGCCGAGGCGTACCCAGGTGCGCTCGCCCATGGGGAAGTCCACGTACAGTTCGCGGATGTCGGTCTTGTTGTAGAGATCGGTGATGTCGCCGCGGCCATCGGCCTCGTGGTAGTTGTTGGCGCCCATCTCCTCCAGGTGCTCGAGGAAGTTGGTCTCGATCTCGCGCACGCCGCGCAGCTTGGCGACCACGGAGAAGGCGTCGCTCGGACGCCATTGCATGTTCAGGCGCACGGTGCTGCGGGACATCGACAGCTTGCCGCGATCGTCGTAATCGGGCGTGTCCTCCCAGTTCTTCATGTTCCAGGACATTTCCTGGCGCAGGTAGCCGTCGTAGCTGAAGGTGTCGGCCAGCACCGGCGTGCTCGCCACGCCGAGTGCGACGGCCAGGGCCAGCTTGCCGAATGCGGACCGCGGTAGTTCGCCACGGATGAGTGTGTGCATTGGATGTTCTCCCCAGGGTTTGCGGCAGTGATTGATCGGGTTGTGGTTGTTGTTCTTGTTACGTCTCAAGCCATCTGGAGCGCCGAATCGTTGCCAACGGCGACCGCTGCCCGAGTGCGCTCGCCGAAGACGAAGCGCGGGCGGAACACGTAGAGCAGCGCCGGCATCACGAACAGTGCGCTGAAGGCGGACACGGACAGCCAGATCGCCATCAGCAGGCCCATCTCGGCCTGGAAGCGCAGCGACGACGCCCACCACAGCAGGGTGGCGAAGACCAGCACGCTCGCCGTCACGATCACCCCCATGCCGGCGGTGTGCAGCGCGATGCGGATGGCCTCCTCCGGGCTCTTGCCGATGGCGATCTCTTCCTTGACCCGGTCGGAGATGTAGAAGGCGTAATCCACCCCCAGCCCGATCCCCAGGGCGGCTACCGGCACGGTATTGATGTTCATGCCGATGCCCTGCCAGGTCATGAAGGCGAAGGTCAGCATGTTGGAGATGATCACCGGCACCATGAACACCATGCCGGCGATGGAGGAGCGGTACACCGCGGTGCAGATCAGCGCCAGCACCAGCAGGGCCAGGGCGATCGCTTCGACCTGGCTGGCCAGGATGATCTCGTTGACCGCAGCCATCACGCCGATCAGGCCGCCGGCCAGTTGCCACTCGCCGTCGTCAAGCGGGTTCTGGGCGATGAACTCCTTGATGCGTGCAACCGCGGTGCGGATGGTCTCGCCCTGGCGGTCGCGGAACATCAGGGTCACCGCGCCGTTGGCGTACTGCTCGTCGGCGAAGCGCGAGATGTCGCCGGGTTCGGATACCGAATCGAGCATGGCCACCAGGCTGCCGTTGATGGCGCTGCTGTCGCCCAGTTCGAGGTAGCGCGGGTTGCCTTCGCGCAGGCTGAGGTTGACCTGCGGCAGCACGTCGGCCAGGGAGACGGAGCCCCCCACTTCCGGCTGTGCTCGATGAAGCGTTGGAAGCTGTTCATCGCCTGCAGCGCTTCGCTGGTCTTCATCAGGCCGCGGTTGCCGTCCTCGCCGAGCACCACGAACATGCGGTCCACGCCCTCGAAGCGGTTGTTGATCGCGTCCGCATCGACGTTGTAGGTCGATTCCGGCCAGAGGATCGGCGACCCCGGGTTGGCATCGCCGATCTTCAGGTTCAGCGAGTAGAAGCCGGCGCCGACCACCAGCAGAAAGCCGCCGCCAAGGACAACGTAGCGCGCACGCGACAGGCTGACGGCCGTGGCCAGATCCAGCACCCGGTTCAGCAGCGGGATACAGTTGAGCGGATGCACCATGCCGTGCGGACGGCGAATGAACGACAGCATGACCGGCGTCAGGATCACCGCGCTCACGGTCAGCGTCATCACCCAGACGCAGGCCAGCACGGTGAGCTTCTGCAGCATCGGGATCGGGCTCAGGGCCACCACCGCCATGCATGCCGCATCGGCGATCACGCCCAGCATGCCGGGACGAAACAGGTCCGCCAGCGCCACCCTGGCCGCAGTGCGCGAGGTATCGGCATTGGCCGGCAACAGTTCCAGCTCGTCGTCGAAGCGATTGACGATCTGCACCGAATGGGACACGGCGCGGGAGGTGATGAGCATGGCGACCACGATCACCAGCGGCTCGAAATGGATGTCCAGCAGGTGGCAGATACCTAGCGCCCAGGAGGCACTGACCAGCCCCGCCAGCAACGGCAGCATCACGCCGCGCCAGGTGCGCAGCAGAATGAACAGCATCACCAGGGTGACCAGCAGCGCCGCGCAGACCAGCTGGAAGGTCTCCGGCAGATAGTGGCCTACCCATCCGTACAGGATCGGGTCGCCGACCACGCGGATGTTCACGCTGCCGTCGTCGACACGGTCGATCAGGCTGCGAATCTCATGGAACACCTTGCCGTACTCGACCTGCTCGTCGATGAAGTCGACGGTGACGAGCGTCGCCTGCAGGTCCTTGGATACGTAGGGGCCGTAGACCAGGGGGTTACGCAGCACCGCCTGCCTCAGCTCCTGCATCTACGCGGCGGTCTCCGGCAGGTCCGGCCACATCAGCGGCAGGCTGACGATGCCGGTGGTGGAGGCGCGGACTTCCTTGAGCTTCTTCGACGCCAGCGAGGTGATCTGGTAGGGGTTGACCGCCGAGACCTCGCGCAGCCCCATGGTCACTTCGCGCACCTTCTCCAGGACCGGCTTCTGGAAGATGTCGCCCTCGTCCACCTCGAACATGATGGTGACCATGTTCGAACCGCCGAAGGTGTCCTTGAACTTCTCGTGCGTCTGCACGTATTCGTGGCGCGAGGGCAGCATGTCCTCGAAGACAGTGCGCACCTCGATATGCAGGGCGGACCAGCCCAGCACCAGGGTCATGAGCAGCAGAGCGCTGGCCACCCAAACGCTGCGCCGGATACAGAACGCGGCTATCCGATCGATCATTGAAATGCTCTCGCTTTGTTAGGCAAATGAGGGGTTCAGGGCTTGAGCTGCGACCAGCGCCGGCCATCCCAATGGCCGATGTCCGCACCGGCGAGCCAGAGGCCACCGGCTACCGGCAGCGCTCTCACGTGCCAGGACAGGTTGCGCTCATCCAGGTTGCCGGCCTGCCATTGCCCGCCGTCGCCGAGAGCCCAGCGGCCCAGGCGCCGGTGACGAACCAGCGCCGCTGCTCGGCCAGCCAGGCCACGTCGAACAGGTGCTCGGCGAGCCCAACGTCATGGGCCTCCCAGCTCTGGCCGCCGTCGCTGGTTTCCAGGACCGTGCCTTCCAGGCCGACGGCCATGCCGTTGCGGGCATCGCGGAAAGCCACCGCCATAAGCGAGGCGCCAGTGCCGCCGTCGATGTCGTGCCAGGCCTGCCCATCCAGGTCGCCGAGCACGATCCGGCCGAACTCGCCGACCAGTACCAGACGGCCGTCGTCGAGGATCGCCACGTCGTTCCAGGCCACGTCTTCTTCTTCGCGCAGGCGTTGCCAGGTCACGCCGTAGTCCCGGCTGATCAGCAACGCGCCCATCTCGCCACTGGCGATGGCCAGGCCATCGGCGCCGATACGTACGCGATTGAGCTTGTTGGCGATCTCGGAGCGCGGGACGTCGCCGGCCCGCTGCCAGCTGGCGCCGCCGTCGCGGCTGTAGAGCACCACGCCGCCATTGCCGACAGCCACGGCATGCCTGGCGTCCCATGCAGCGATGTCCTGCAGCGTATGGCGGGTGCCGCTGGGCAAACGGCTGGTGCTGCCGTCCTGCGCGATCCTGAGGATCTTGCCGTAGCTACCGCGGCAAGCAGCTCGCCACCGGGTAGCTGGGCCAGCCCATAGAACTGGTCACGGCTTTCCAGCGGCGCCGGGTCGATGGTGCTGCCCACCGGCTGGGGACGAATGAAGATGCCAGCCCAGAGCAAGGTGGCGATGATCATCCACGGCAGTACCGCCATGAAGAGTTTCAGCAACCGTGCAGCGGGCGTCGGAGTAGCCGCCTGCGCAATGCTGAGTTCGCGAGTAACGAGGTTCGACATGAGACTGATCCACACGTTGGTCGCCGCCGGGAAATCTGCGGCGAGGCAACGTGACATTAGGTCTCCGTACCCGCGGGGGACTATCCGTGGACTGCTCGGGTTATCCCCCCAGTGCAGGTTAATGATCCTGATCAAGTTTCGAGCATGGCGGCAGCGCGGCAATCTTCCGATTGCCACGCAAAAAACACTTATATTTCAATTGGTTATTGATAAATAACCGAATGACGACGACACCACGCCCCGCGCAGAGGATGCGCGGCCGCCGGCCGGGAGGCGTCAGAGCCGGAAGCGGCTCACCAGGGCGTTCAGGCGCGTTGCGCTGGCTTCCAGGCCGTCGCTGCGCTGGCTGACCGCCCCGGCGCTCTGGGACGAGCGTTCGGCGGAATCGGCGATGCTCACGAGGCTGCGTGAAAGCAGGTCGCTGGTGGCGGCCTGTTGCTGCGTGGCGGAGGCGATCTGCTGACTCATGCCGCGCAGCTTGGCCATGATCCGGGAGATGCTCTCCAGTGCCTCGCTGGCTTGCCGGGCACTGGCTATGTTGTCCAGCGAACTGCGCCGGCTCTGCTCGATGATATCCACGACACGGGCGGTGCGCTCCTGGATGAGATGGATGCTGGCGCGGACCTCCTCGGTGGACGAATGGGTCCGCCGCGCCAGCGCCCGTACCTCATCGGCGACCACCGCGAAGCCCCTGCCCTGCTCGCCCGCCCGCGCCGACTCGATGGAGGCATTGAGGGCAAGCAGATTGGTCTGGTCGGCGATGTCGCTGATCACCGCGACGATGGTGCCGATGGACTGGCTGGCCTCGCCCAGCTGGGCCGCCAGGGTCGAGACGTGCTCCAGCGTGTCGGCATCGTCATGGATCGCTGCCACCAGCCCGGAGACCTTCTCCTGGCCCAATGCGACCGCCTGATCGCCCTCCCCCGTGGCGACGGCTGCCTGCCCGGCATTGCCGGCGACCTCATCGACGGTCGCGGCCATCTCCTGCATGGCCGTGGCCAGTTGGCCGACCTCGTCACGCTGTGCATCGACCGAGCGTTCCGCGCTTCGGCTTTGGGCATGCAGCTCCGTCGAGATGCCTTGCACGGCCTGGCTGGTACCGTTGATTTCACGCACCAGTTCCCACAACGTCTCCAGGAACCGGTTGAACTCGCGGGCAAGATTGGTCAGCTCATCGTCCCCGCGTATCGGCAGGCGCGCGCAGAGATCGGCGTCGCCGGTGGCCAGCTCGTGCACGGCCTCCACCACCCGCTGCAGCGGCCG
The DNA here is from genome assembly GCF_000582595.1 of Pseudomonas sp. BAY1663. Lineage (NCBI taxonomy): Bacteria > Pseudomonadati > Pseudomonadota > Gammaproteobacteria > Pseudomonadales > Pseudomonadaceae > Pseudomonas > Pseudomonas sp. BAY1663. Next base: position 10,385 of record NZ_AZSV01000032.1, on the reverse strand, counting down.
GGCCAGGGCCCGGCCCAACAGCACCACGGTGATCGCAAGCACCAGCGATGCGAAGATCCCGAGCAGGATCAACTGCAGGGCCAGGGTCTTCACTCCACCGAGCAATGCGGAACTCGGTAGCGCCAGCCCCAGCGACCAGGGCGTGACGTCAGCACCGATCGCCACCGGCGTCACCAGCATGAAGACCTCTTCGGACATGGCCGGCGAATCGAAGCGCAGGGTCATGCCCTGGCCCTTGCGGACCGACTCGATCACCACCTCGAAGTAATCGCCAAGAAAGTCGCCTTCGGTGTCCTGTTGCCGTTTGCCCACCCGGCCAGGATCGGGATGTGCCACCAGCGTGTTGTCGCTGGCGATCAGCGCCGCCACGCCCACATCCAGTGGCCGCAAAGCCGCTACCTGCTGCTGCAGTTGGACGACATCCAGGCCGACGCCCAGGGTGCCCACCACCTGTTGCCCCGCCAGCACGGGCATCAGCAACCCGATGACCTGGCGGTCGTCCAGTGCCAGCAGGGGGATGACCTGTACGCTGGCCGGGCCGGCCTGCCCCATCCGCGCCAGAAGCGCTTCGCGCTGTGGCTCCAGGCCCGGATGCAGGTGCTCGCCGCCGCGCAGCCAGAGGACGCTGCGGTCCGTCCCGCCCTGTCGCGGCACCCACCATACTGCCGAGGCGGAATCCTGGGACCGAAGCAGGGATTCGGCGATCTGGTCGGCAATACGCCGGTCCGGCAATTCCCCGTCGATCATCTCGCTACCCAGCAATCCGGCGGTATTGCGCAGGGCGTGCAGCGAGGCGTCGAAAGACTTGGAGATTTCCGCCGCCTGTTGTCGGGCGACGGCATTCACAGCCACCTCGGCCAGCGCTTCCGTCGAAGACTTGCCGGAGTAGTAGACCAGCAGCACGGTCGCCAGATAGATCAGCAGCATCAGCGGCAGGACGGTGAAGAGCAGCTTGTTCTTCATCGACAGGTTGGACAGCATCAACAGCACCTCGTCCGAATCAACCGGCTCGCGGCGGGCCCGGCAAGTCACGGAAAATAAAAAAACGCCGTGCAAGCACGGCGTAAAGGAGCATCTCGTCAGGGCCGCTGCTCGAGCAGGTCCAACGCGACATCGACGATCATGTCTTCCTGCCCGCCGACCATGCGGCGCCTGCCCAGCTCGACCAGGATGTCGAGCGTCTTGAGCCCGTACTTGGCGGCCGCGACTTCGGCGTGGCGCAGGAAGCTGGAGTACACACCGGCATAACCGAGCCCCAGCGTCTCGCGATCGACTCGCACCGGGCGGTCCTGCAGCGGACGCACCAGGTCGTCGGCCGCATCCATCAGGCGATACAGGTCGGTGCCGTGGTTCCAGCCCAGGCGCTCGGCGGCGGCGATGAACACTTCCAGCGGCGCGTTGCCGGCCCCGGCGCCCATGCCGGCCAGGCTCGCATCGATGCGGTCGCAGCCCTCTTCCACCGCGACGATGGAGTTGGCCACGCCCAGGCTCAGGTTGTGATGCGCGTGCATGCCGGTCTGGGTTTCCGGGTTCAGCACCGCCTTGAATGCGCGCATGCGATCGCGCACGTCGTTCATGTTCATCGCCCCGCCGGAATCGGCCATGTAGACGCACTGGGCGCCGTAGTCCTCCATCAGCTTGCCCTGGCGAGCCAGTGCCTCGGCCGGGATCATGTGGCTCATCATCAGAAAGCCCACGGTGTCCATGCCCAGGTTGCGGGCATATTCGATGTGCTGCCTGGAAACGTCGGCCTCGGTACAGTGGGTGGCCACGCGTACCGAACGCGCGCCGGCGTCATAGGCGGCCTTGAGGTCGTGCACGGTGCCGATACCCGGCAACAGCAGGACGGTCAGCCGGGCGTGCCGGACCACGTCGGCCGCCGCCTCGATCCATTCGAGGTCCGAGTGGGCGCCGAAACCGTAGTTGAAGCTCGAGCCCTGCAGGCCATCGCCATGGGTCACTTCGATGGAATCCACCTTCGCCTCGTCCAGCGTGCGGGCGATGTCCTGCACGTTCCGGATCGAGTACTGGTGGCGGATCGCATGGCTGCCATCGCGCAGGGTCACGTCGGAAATGTAGAGTTTCTTGTCGGTCATGCTCATGTCCTCAGCCCTCGGCATTCAGCATTCGTGCGGCCATCCGCTCGGCGGTGGCCAGGCCGGCAGAGGTCATGATGTCGAGGTTGCCGGCATAGGCTGGCAGGTAGTGGGCCGCGCCCTCCACTTCGAGGAACACGGAGGTCTTCAGGCCGGAAAAGCGCCCATGGCCCGGGATGTTCAGCGGCGCGCACTCGGGAATCACGTCGAATTGCACCTTCTGCTTCAGGCGATAGCCCGGCACGTAGGCCTGTACCGCCCTGGCCATCTCCTCGATGGAGGCCTCGACCGCCGCCTGGTCGACCGCCTCGGACAGCACGAACACGGTGTCGCGCATGATCAGCGGGGGCTCGGCCGGGTTCATGACGATGATCGCCTTGCCCTTGGCCGCCCCCCCGATCACTTCGATGGCCTTGGAGGTGGTCTCGGTGAATTCGTCGATGTTGGCGCGGGTGCCTGGGCCTGCCGACTTCGAGGCGATGGAGGCGACGATCTCAGCGTAGTGCACCCTGGCCACGCGGGACACCGCGGCGACCATCGGGATGGTTGCCTGGCCACCGCAGGTGACCATGTTGACGTTGAGCCGGTCGACGTGTGCCTCGCCGTTGACCACCGGCACGCAGTACGGGCCGATGGCCGCCGGCGTCAGGTCGATCAGGCGGATGCCCGGCTTGATCGCGCGCAGGAAGGCATCGTTCTTCACGTGAGCCGAGGCGGAGGTCGCATCGAAGACGAAGTCGATGTCCGCGAACACCTCCAGCCGCGCCAGGCCTTCCACGCCTTCGTGGGTGGTGGCCACGCCCAGGCGCTGCGCCCGGGCCAGGCCGTCGGAGTCGGGATCGATACCGACCATGGCAGCCATTTCCAGGTGCCGGCCATGGCGCATGATCTTGATCATCAGGTCGGTGCCGATATTGCCGGAACCGACGATGGCAACCTTGAGTTTGTTCATGAAGATGCTCTTTGCTGTAGGGCTTGCCGATCACTCGGCGGAGAAAGTCGCTGCGACCTGGCCGACGCCCTCGATCACAGCCTCGAAACGATCACCCGGATTAACCCCGACCATCGGTCCCAGGGCACCGGTGAGCACGATGTCGCCGGCGCGCAGCGGCTGGCCCAGGCGGGCCATGGTGCGTGCCAGCCAGACGGCGGCGTTGAGCGGATGCCCCAGGCATTCGGCGCCGCTACCGGTGCAGACCAGCTCGCCGTTGCGGGTCATGCTCATGCTCGCCTTGCGCAGATCGACGCCCGCTACCGGCAACGCCGGCCCCCCCAGCACGAAGCAGCCGCTGGAAGCGTTGTCGGCCACGGTATCGACGAAACGGATATTCCAGCCCTGTACCCGCGAACCGACGATCTCCAATGACGGCAGGACCCAACCGGTGGCCTCCAGCAGCTCGGCGAAGGTGGTATCGGCCCGGGGCAGGTCGCGGTGCAGGATCAGCGCGATCTCGGCCTCGATCTTCGGCTGCATCACCCGACCGAAGGGCACGGTCTCGTTGTCGCCATAGCACATGTCGGCGAACAGGGTGCCGAAATCCGGCTGGTCCACGCCCAGCTGCGCCTGCACCTTGGGGTTGGTCAGGCCGATCTTGCGGCCCACCACGCGCCGGCCGGCGGCCTCGGCATGGGCCACGTTCAGGCGCTGAATGGCATAGGCCGCCTCGCCGGCATCCTCCCCTATGCGCTCACGCAGCGGCGTGATCGCCTCGCCGCTACACTCGGCCGCACGCAGGGCCGCAGCCAATTGTTCGAGAATGTCCTGGGTCACGCTCATATTCACCTCGTGTTCACCGCATCGCTCCCGCAGCAGGCAAGCCCGACCGCCGGAGGCGCGAAACCTGTTGATGCCGATGCTAGGAAATGCTCGCCGCCGGCGGCGCTCCCGCCAGCTACGGCGTTATCCCGCCAGCGCAATAAGTTGGGCTCTGCCCGAGTTGGCCGTTGCGGATAGACGTATCCCTGTAGGAGCGGGCCAGGCCCGCGAATATTCCGGCGCGCAAAGCTTGGCGGGCACGGCCCGCTCCTACGGACGCTCAGAACAGCTCGACACTTCGAGCGACACGCAGTTGGGACAGAACCATGAGTTCTTTCCGAGAGCGGCACCGGCCCGCTGGCATCGGGTGCCGGATCAACTGCCGAGGAAATCCGCCACCAGGCGGTTGAAGCGCTCGGCATGCTCCCACTGCACCCAGTGGCCGCAGTTGTTGAATACATGCAGTTCGCTGTTGGGGATGCCGGCGACCAGGCGCAGCCCGGTATCCATGGGCACGAAGCGATCGTTCCGCCCCCAGATCACCAGCGTTGGCGCGGCGATCTCGCCCAGGCGCATGGAAACATCGGGAAACTGGCGCGGATTCACGGCCAGGCTCTGGGTGAAATTCTCCAGATGGTCGCGGCGCAGAAGAATGTTCTCCAGGCGCCCGGCAATCAGTTCCGGCGTCAGGTCGCGGGTGTCGTAGACGAAGATGTCCATCATCTGCTGCAGATTTTCCTGCGTCGGCTCGCGATACACCTTCTGCAGCAGCTTGATGCCTTCGGTCGGCATCGGCACGAAGGGGCTTGCGCCACCGGTTCCGCCCCCCATCAGCACCAGGCGGTCGATGTGTTGCGGATAGGCCAGCGCAAAGGCCACGGCGCTGTGGCCACCCATGGAGTTGCCGATCAGATGCGCGCGGGAAATCGCCAATTGATCCAGCAGCCCCTTGAGCACGCGCGCATTGAGCGCCGAACGCGATTCGCTGCAGACGATGCTATCGCTCTTGCTCCAGCCGGGGCAGTCCATCAACAGCACGCGGAATCCGGCCGCGACCAGGGGCTCCACGTTGCGACTGAAGTTGGACCAGCCACTGGCTCCGGGACCGGAGCCGTGGAGCATCACCACCACCTCGCCGCCCTCGCCGCAGTCGTGATAGTGGACGTTCAGGTCGACGCCCTGATCCTCGATGCGGGCAAAGCGGCTGGTGGCGGTTTCGCTGTACTGACTCATGGCATATCTCCCGGTTTCAATCTGGCTCGACCCGACTCGCGCTCAGCGAGCCGAAACCGGCAATCCACTCGGGAACCGGGCGGTAATAACGGTCGCTGGTCTGGTAAGGGCCATACATCGACAAGGCAGCGAAGGCCGCCACCCAGGTCTTGATCTCATGCGTGGACTTGCCCGCCAAGGCCGACAATTCGGCGTTGCTCATGGCATCCAGCTCGCCCAGGCGCCCCTGCTCCAACAGGGTGATGAAGTGCTGATCCCAGTCGGGATTGAGGGGATGCAGCGACTGCTGGTCTTCGGCGAACCGCTGCGCCGCGAGAATCACCCGCTGCGTACGTGCTTCGCGCTCATCGGCCGGCAGATGCCGGCCACTGCCCTTGAGCCGGTCCGCCATAAGGCCTTCGACCTTGGCCAGCTCCGGCACCGGCGGCTGATGCGACAAGCCTCCGGAACCGAGCAGCAGGACACGCTTGCCCAGCGTGCCTGCCCAGCGCCCGATCGCCTCGCCCAGCAGGCGGGCCCGCTGGAAACTCGGCAGCGGGGTCGCCAGCGAATTGATGAAGACCGGGATCACCGGCACGTTGCGCAGGCCACCCACCAGCATCTCCAGCGGCTGCGCGGCCCCGTGGTCGAGCTGCATGCGATAGGACACGGCGCTGTCCACCCCGGCGTCCAGCACGGACGCTGCACAGTTTTCGGCAAGCTCCTGCGGTACCAGCAGCGCTCCGGCGAGAGTGCCGAAATCGCCGATGGCGTGGGCCGCCATGCCGATGCAGAACGACGGCATGACATCGTAGAAAAAGCCGTTGTAGTGGTCAGGGCTGAAGAGGATCACCAACTCCGGGTCGAACGCAGCGATACGCTGGCGTGCCGCGGCGATGACGCCATCGACCTCGTCGAGTACCGCCGGGGCGGGGTCCACGTGCCCCATGAGCGGGGTATGGGATAGGCAATGCAGATAGACGGTCATGTCTCGTACCCAGTCAATCCCGGCCCGGCAACAGTCCGGGCCGCTCGTTGGGTCCAAGCGTAGAAAAGGCACTACCGGCGAGCACTCCCATGAGGGCGCGCTTTATCCGTAAAGCGCATAAAACGCTTTTGAAATGCATCGGTACGTTCACGCCAGATGCGCCGCGAGAACGCTACATCGCGGATTCGGGCAACGACTCTGCAGGCAGCAGAACCAGCAGCGCCAGCACCGATGATGACGCCGTTACCGGCTGGTTATGCGGGAAGGTGAACTTCCGATGTTCTGGCGACGATTACGTGCTCTTTTCGAAACCACTATTTTTTCCTATCACCGAAAACGTACGGCGAAAGCCACTGGGGTCCATGCCGTAAAGTTGCTAAACGCCAGAGAGAAATTACTTCTGCTGGAAAATCCGGCTCGCTTGGCGACCTCGGCGACTGGAAGTGCTGTCGTGATCAATAACTCACTGGCACGACGCAACCTCACCAGTTTGACCAGACTCATCGGCGATTGCCCGAAGGCGCGCTGGAATGCGGCAGCAAACGCCGAACGACTCATCCCTGCAATCAGCGCGAGACTGTCTACCGTATAGGCGACGGCAGGCTGCTCAAAAATAGCGAGTAAAGCACGGCTTAGTCGTGTATCCGCCATGGCAGCCAACCAGGGTAATGGCGAGGGATCACGCTCAATCCAGCGCCGCAGCGCCAGTACCAGGCATTGCTTGAGCAATGCCTCGGTCAGAACACGCGAGCCGACGCCTGGCCGGGCCGACTCAGCCAACAACATGACAAACTGGTCTCGCAATCCGCCGCTGCCGCCAAAGTGCACTACCAATGGCTTTCCCAGTGAGCCGAAAGGATCCACCCCACCAGCCAATCCGATACGAAGCTCACCGCACGCCGTAGTAATGCCTTGCAGGCCTTCGCCGGCGATTAGCGTTGGCACGGATTCCTGTGACGACACTCCGCACACGCGCGCCCGGTATTCAAGCCGCACCGGTTTTATCGCGGCGCTTTCAAGGTGGTAAGCAACCCCAGGTGGCAGAAGTACGAAACTGTGTGGCTCGAGTTGAATAGGCGGTCCGCCATGAACGCCAGTGTGCCAGCACCCTCCAGGCAGTAATGCAAACTCGCCGTCTTGCAGGAATCGAAGCGCATTCCCCAACCGTTACGTATATCGCAAACCGTGAAATGGGTTACGCCGATATCAAGAACAGCTAGCAATTGATCCAGGATCACATGCGCAGACAAGGGCGATTCGGACATGAGCGATTATTCAAGCGACCAGAATAAGAGAAGGACGATTATGAAAGCACCCCAAACATGAATGCAATTCGACAAATACGATTAAAAATTCTGGACGAATCAGAACCAATTCGAGACCAAAAAGTACGCATGCAAAACTACGATGAAACTCCAACTATTCGTGGAAGAAAGGAGAAAGCCAATGCGTACTCCCTTACTGATTGCCACCGCGATTTCCAGCGCCCTTGCCATGACAACCGCACATGCCCAGTCTCCATCCGATAATGGCAACGTACAGGCAAGAGAACGCTATCTTCCCGAATACACGAAATCAGGCGAGTTGCTTTTGCCGAAGAATTTCAATGAGTGGATCTTCGTCGGCTCACCGCTTACGCCCAACGGACTCAACGACGGGAAGGCCAACTTCCCGGAATTCCACAACGTCTATATCGAGCCCGGCTCGTACGAAATCTACAAGAAAACCGGTGAGTTCCCGGAGGGAACGATCTTCTTCAAGGAACTGCAGCTGACCATCCCGGGCGAGAACCCGGATGGATCGCGCACCGAAGCCTCCGGACGCGGCTATTTCCCAGGGAAATTGAATGGCGCCGACGTGACTGTCAAAGACTCCAAGCGCTATGCCGATACCGGCGGCTGGGGTTACTTCAACTTCAATCACCATGAGCCGAAGGCAGCAACGGCCAAGGCGAAACCCAAAGAAGAGTGCGCGTTCTGCCACATGGCGAGCGCCAAGAAAGATGATGTCTGGACACAGTTCTACCCGCTGCTTGACAAGTGAAATCGTCAGCAAACGTCATTGGTCAACCAACACGAGGAACTGTGCCATGAGAATAGTCGGTGCCCTAGGCGTCGCGCTGGCAGGATTGTCCATGATGGTCTTCGTCACTGCCTACGGGCAGAGTGATATGCGCACACCCTACGAAGAAACGACTGCAACCGTTGTCGACGACAAGGGAAATATAAAAGTCCCTGCCGACTATCAGACCGCTTATCAGATGCTGGGTACTTGGGCGGTGGCCGCAGACGCAGGCCCGGGCTCAAAGGAGATGCACGTGGTCTATGCATCTCCCGGAACCATCGACGCATACCGCAAGGCCGGGCACTTTCCCGATGGCGCCATCCTCGTGAAGGAAGTGTTCAAGACGACCACCCAACCCATGACAACCGGAACGGTAAGCAGTGCCGGCACCCGCGCTGGCTGGTTCGTCATGGTGAAAGACGACATCGGCCGATACCCCGCAAACAAGCTGTGGGGCGACGGTTGGGGCTGGGCCTGGTTCGATGCGGCTGATTCCATGAGGACCACATCCACGGACTACAGGAAGGACTGTCAGTCCTGTCACGTGCCGGCACAAGCGTCAGACTGGATCTACACCCATGGCTATCCACCCCTGAGCCGATAAACGGAGCGAGGTGTCGCTGCTTCGCAGCAATCCCGGACACGCCGCACAAGCTCGGGCGACGCCTGCCCACTGGAGCCCCTTACGAAGTAATCGATCCGTTCGCCCAGAGGAATGACCATGACCAATGGAACACCCCAGATCAATGCCGTCATCGAATGTATCTTGGGCCGAAGCGCCGCCAAGTATTACGACCCTGCTGCCACCTTGAGCGACGACCAGATTCGCGAACTGGTGCGAATCGGTACCGCCGCACCGACATCCTTCCACTTGCAGAACTGGCGCTTCATCGCCGTGCGCACGGCCGCTGCCAAAGCTCGGCTGAGCCCGATCGCTTGGAACCAGCCGCCGATCACCGAAGCGGCCGTTACCTTCATCGTTTGCGGCCAGTTGGCCGATTCCAGCGTAATACCGGAACGTCTTGCTCCATTGGTCGAAGCAGGCGTCATGGCAGCAGCGATGGTGCCGGAATGGGAAATCCCCGCGAGACAGCTGTACATGGAATACCCGCAGCGTCAGCGCGACGAGGCAGTACGCACCGGCACCTTCGGCGCGGCGGCGATGATCTACGCGGCCCGTTCGCTGGGCCTGGGCTCCACGCCAATGATCGGATTCGATGCCGAAGCGGTGCACCGCGAGTTCGGGCTGGCCGAGAACGAGGTGCCGGTCATGCTGCTGTCCGTAGGAGCGGAGCGTCCCGGGAACTGGCTGCAGAAGCCGCGCCGCCCGGTGGCCGAAGTGTTGGACTTGATCTAGGCGGTGTCACCGCAGCAATGATCGCGGCGAACGAGCAGACGGCAGCCAAGGGGAAGACGACCACCAGATATTTCCCGCTTGACGGCCTGATCAGCCTCGCCCCACGACCTGGGTGCGAGATAAGCCGAGGAACGCTCCCGACGTGGACTTCCCCCACTTAGAAAACCCGTAACTTACGGAGACTACGATGCCAAGAGCTGCAGCGCTGAAACCGGAACATATTCCGGCTGATTCGAAACCGACCCTCGATATGTTCACCAAGAACATCGGGTTCACCCCAAATATGATGGCGACCTTCGCGGCGAGCCCGATTGCGTTCAACGCATGGGCCACCCTGCTCGGCTCCCTGAGCAAGGCGCTCGACGTGAAGACGCGTGACAGCATCGGCCTCGCCGTGTCCGAAGTGAATGGCTGCAACTACTGCCTGATGGTTCACAGCTTTACTGCCGAGCATATGGCCAAGCTGCCGGCCGATGAAATCATTCTCGCCCGGACGGGCCGTGCCAGCGACCCGAAGCGGGACGCCGCCGTCCAGTTCGCGCACAAAATCATCGAGACCCGCGGCCAGATCGGTAATGCCGATCTGAAAGCCGTCCGCGATGCCGGCTACACGGATGCGAACGTCATGGAGATCGTCGCGCTGGTAGCCATGTACTCCCTGACGAACTTTTTCAATAACGTGTTCGATCCCGAGAAGGACTTTCCTGCCGTTACGCCGGCGGGTTCGGTCTGAACCCTACACCGTCGCATCGACCATCTCCGAATGGTCCTGGCACATATCATCCGATGCGAACGCAATACCGTAGCCCAAGCCTGAACACGCCTGGCTTTTTTCGTAATGCGCCTATCAGGAAAACGTGGCCGGTTCGACTACCGCTTGAATCCTGCCCTCAAATGCCTAGGGAAACCCTG